>NZ_JBQHUP010000031.1:0-29954 GCF_052065175.1 Dysosmobacter sp. HCP28S3_G4
GGGAACCGTGGGCTCGGTGGGTTCAGTGGGCTCAACGGGAACCGTAGGCTCAACAGGCTCGGTGGGCTCAACGGGAACCGTGGGCTCGGTGGGCTCGGTGGGTCCGACAGGGACCGTGGGCTCAGTGGGCTTGGTAGGCTCAACGGGAACCGTGGGCTCGGTGGGTTCAGTGGGCTCAACGGGAACCGTAGGCTCAACAGGCTCGGTGGGCTCAACGGGAACCGTGGGCTCGGTGGGCTCGGTGGGTCCGACAGGAACCGTGGGCTCAATGGGTACCGTGGGTTCAACAGGCACCGTAGGCGCGGTGGGAACCGTGGGAAGCGTGGGCTCAGTGGGCTCAATGGGTTCGGTAGGCTCAACAGGGATGGTGGGCTCGCTGGGACCGGTCGCGGGATAGGCCTCGTCCAGCACGGCGATACGGGTCTCCATCCAGGAGATCATATCCTCCACCACGTCGTCGTAGGTGGTACCGTCGGGCCACAGGTGCTTGGCGTTGTTGGGATTGCCGACTCTGACATAGGGCCACAGAATGTAGTTCATGTCCGTGCTGTCGGCGAGGCGCTGGGCGTTGTTGGCCAGGATGCCGTTGCTGCCGGTCAGCTCCAGAGCGGCGGTGCGGAACGTGTCATTGTAATAGTCTCTGACAGCGTCCATGAAGCCGGGGATCTGGACCAGAGCGGTGGCCAGGTACCGGGCGTTGATGAACTCCAGATCGGGGGACACATAGCCGGACCAGCCGGTGCCGGCGGTGCACTCCATATCCCACACGGGGCCGGCGTACATGATGCCGTCCACGTCCTTATAGAAGTAGAAGGAGGAATAGAAGCCATCCACGTTGCTGGCCAGCTCCTCCAGCAGGTACATCTGTACCAAGGAGGTCAGGTCGCAGTACTCATAGTAGTACTTTCCGGTCTCCTGGTTGTAGCCGGTGTGGTTTCCGTCTTCATCTGTGGCGTACACAGCGTTCTCGAACTCCTGATAGTACTCGCTGATGTACTCCATAGCGTCCTTGCCGCACCACTCGGGGCTCTTCACGTTGAAGGACGCGCCCTGGGTGGTATTGAAGCCGCTGGCCTCGTCATAGCCCGGGACGTTCAGCTCCAGCAGATAGCCGCCGGTGATGTTGTCCGGTTCGGTGAGGCCCACGGTGTACTGGTAGGTGCCGCCGAAGCGGTTCTGGGCGGTGGCGGTGGTCTCATCGTCGCCGTAGCCCTCGTTCACGCCGGCATAGGCGTCTTCCATGTCGGTGATGTCCACGGCGGTGCTGCCCACGGAGTTCTTCTCGCTGAGCAGGTAGGTGCCGCGGTATTCGCCGTCATAGTAGAGGTCCACCCAGTCGCAGCCGGGCACGTAGTCCATGCCCAGTTCATCGGCCAGGTCCTTGAAGGTCTTGTCGTGCATCTGGGTGGCGTCGAAATAGCCGGCCAGCAGCACCCAGGTCTTGACCTTCTCGCCGCCGCCAATGAGGTCCGTCTTCTTGTCCAGCTTGATCTGGTAGGACTTCTTGGGAGAGTTGGCGAAGGTGGTGTTGCCCCGGGCCTTCACCTGGGTCAGAGCGTTGTCGTAGATCACCGTGCCGTCCTCGTCCACCAGCTTCATCTGTGCGGTGGTCTCGTTGGACTTGCTGGCATCCACGAAGTCTCTGCCCTCGTCGGCCGCGTCGTCACTGGTGATGTAGAGGGCGGAAACATTGGCGGACTGCATCACATACAGCGGCATGGCGCTGAGCTGGCCCACGGCGACCAGCATACGGCCGTCTTCGCCGCCGTTGATGCCGGCCACGTCCACGATCCCGGCGAAGCCGTCCATGGTCACGCTGCCGGTGCTGCCCGTCAGGGTGATGGCGCCTTCGGAGGTCTCACGCATAGTGAAGGTCAGGGACAGCTTGCTCAGGTCCGCAGAGGCGGGCAGGAACAGGTAGGTAAGGCCGTCCACCGTCTGCACCGGCAGGGTCATGCCGGAGACTTCCGCGGAGATATCCGCGATGCAGTCCTGGGTGGTGAGTTGCTTCTCGGATTCCGTCACGGCGGTGACCACGGGAGAATAGTGGGGCGCGCTGTACGCCACGCCGTCCACGTAGGTGTAGCCGTAGAGACGGAAGGAGTAAGAGGTGTCAGGCGTGAGGCCGGTGACGGTCAGCTTGTTCTCAGTGGGATAGGCGAGGACAGACCAGGTGGAACCGCCGTCCTTGCTGATCTCCACACGATACTTGGTAGCGCCCTTGCTGGCGGTCCAGCTCAGGTCGATGCTGCTGCGGGTGACTGTGCCCACCGTCACCGTCTTGACCACGCTGGGCGTAATCTTGTAGTTGGCGGAGATGACACCGTAGTAGTCGCCCACGCCGGTGATGGTCACGGTGCCGATGCCGACGCTGCTGTTGTTGGAGTAGGTCACGTAGCCGTCGCAGTTCACCTGGCTACTCTTGATGGTCAGCTTCTCGCCGTTGTAGGTGGCGGAAACGGCGGCTCTGGGATCGTCCATGGTGGCATTGTAGACCTTCAGCGTCGCATTCGCGATGTCTCTGCCCACAGTGCCGCACTTGGTGCAGACATGGTCGTCATCCCAGTTGTGGCCCTCCGGCCACAGGGCCGCGCTGCTCTGCTTCGCGCCGCAGACCAGGCAGGTGGTCACCAACGCGCCGCTCTTGGTGCAGGTACGGGTGTCCACCGTCTCCGTCTCGTGCATGATGCCCTCGTCGGAGAAGTGATAGGTGGTGGTGCCGATGGTGAACCAGCCGGTCTTGTACTGGCCGGCCACGAAGTACATCTTGTTGGTCGTACCCTTGACGGTCAGCCAGCCGGTGAAGTTCAGGGCCTCGGGGGTCTCCGCGTGGCCGCAGCGGCCGCAGACCACCTTGCCGTTATCGTACAGCGTGTAGTCGTGGCCATCGCTGCACGCGGACTTCAGGGTGACGCTGTCCAGGATATTGCCGCCGTTGGCGCTGTCGTAGGCGGTGATGGACAGGGTGCCGTCCTTCGCCGTGACGTACAGCATCATGCCGGTGTACTTCTGGGTCGCCATGGCATACTCGAAATCAGAGGTGATGGCGTAGTTGATGTCTCTGGACTTCTCGCCCAGATCGCCGCAGATGAGGTAGACAACGCCGTTCTCCTCCACCTTCTCGCCGCCCTTGAGCATGGGCGTTCTGGCGTAGGAGTGGTCATGTCCGGAGAAGACCACGTCGATGCCGGCTGCCTCCGCGGCGGCGGGAATGGCCTTGTTGAAGCGCTCGCTGCCGCCGGTGGCGTTGGTGTAGTAGGGCGGCTGATGGACCGCCAGGATCTTCCACTGGCAGCTGCTGCCCGCAGCGTCCTCAATCAGCCACTGGCAGGCCTCGGTCAGGTCCGCAGAGTTGTTGAACACGGCCACGTAGACGCTGCCGTACTCCACGGAGTAGTAGTCCCGGCCGGGGAGCTGCAGCACTTCGTTGGCGATGTCGCCGGACTGGTTGCCGTAGTACTCATGGTTGCCCAGGGTGTGGACGATGTCCGTGGCGGGATAGCAGGAACCGAAGGCCTCCTGCATCTCCTCCCACATGGCCAGGTTGGCGCCGTTGTCCACGTAGTCGCCGGTCTGCAGACCGAAGTCCACGTCCTTGCCGTCCAGGATGGCGCTCAGGTCCTGCATGATCTGGAGGGCCTCCGCGTCGGTCTCCACATTGCCGTTCATCTGGGTATCGCCCATGACGAAGAAGGACACGGCGGAGTCGTCAGCGGCGGAGGCGGTGCGGAAGGTGCCGCCGTCGGACCACTTGGTGCCATCGCCCACCTGGAACTCATAGGTGGTATCGGGGGTCAGGTCGGTGATGCGCACGGTGTTGACCCGGGCGCTGTCCTTGCTGACGCTGAAGGAGGTCAGCGTGCTGGTGCCGGCGGCCGTCTGCCACTCGCCGTCAGAGCCGGCCACGCGGTACTTGGCGTAAGCGGCGGCCGCTGTCCGGACGGGATCGCCCAGGTAGCTGATGCTCTGGGTGTTGGAGCCGTTCTCGGAGGCGTTGAGGTGGATGCCCCGGTAAGGCGTCTCATCGCTGAAGGAGTTGGCCATGACCGTGGCCTTCACGGCCTCTGCCACGCCCTCCGGTCCGTCGGCGGACAGGGTGTACTCGGTGAGGGCCGTCATGCTGCTCATGGCGTCGGTCTCCAGGGTGCCGTCGGTGCCGGTGGTGCCGATGGCCGTGCCGTTCAGGTACACGGTGACGCCGGAGGCGGGGGTTCCGTCCTTTTTGAGGACGGTGATGGTGCTGCTCTGGCCCTCCACCTGGATGCCGGGCTTCAGCGTGTAGTACGCGGACAGCGCCAGCTTGGCGCTGGGCAGCGCCGCGGTGTTGGTGTTGCCCTCCGCGTCCACATAGGTGATGTTGGAGGGAGTGTAAGTAAAGGCGTTGACGGTGGTGTCCAGTCCCTTGTCGATGTGGAAGGTGATCTCCGCCAGTTCCTTGGTCAGCAGATCATCCAGGCTCAGGGACATGACGGCCATGAGAGGCGTGGCGCTCTTCTGGATATGCAGCGTCAGAGCGGCCTTCTTGTAGCCGGTGGATTTGTAGGTGTTCTCCACGATCTTCCAGCCGGAGGCAACCGTCACGTCCGGCTTACCGATATCGGCGTTGAGGTTGGAGAGGGTGACGGTCACTTCCTGAATGTCCTCAGTGGACACGATCTTCAGGGTGTAGTCGCCGCCCAGGGGCACGAAGCCGTCGCCCACGATGGAGACGGTGGAGGTGGCCTCCTCATCGCCGTTGTAGACGGTGAAGCCGCGGCTCATCTCCGCCGCGTTGCCGAATTCGTCGTAGACACGGACCGTCACCACATGGTGGCCGTTGGTCAGCACCAGACGGCTGACAGAGGCGTCCGCAGCCTTGTCGGCGGTGACCTCCTGGCCGTCGATGAGGATCACGGTGTCGTTGGCGCTGATGCCGGACTTGTTGGCGCCGTCCACATCGTGGTATCTGGTCTCGATCTCCACGGTGTTGGTCTCGATGGTGGTGCTGCCGTCCGCACTGAGGGCCTGGCCGTTGACGGTGATGCTGTCCACCATGGGGTTGTCCAGGTCGTCCAGGTTGGTGCCGTAGACCACGCGGTAGTTATCGTAGTACAGGGAGCCGTTCTTCCGGCCCTTGTACTCCGCGACGCCGCCGGGCTGATAGGACAGCCAGAACAGGCCCTGGCCGGGGATGATGCTGATGGGATGCTCCGCGTTCTGATTGTTGGCGAAGAAGTCGCTGACATCCGCGTAGCAGTACCGCCAGCCGGTCCAGTCCGTCTTGCTGGTGATATTGCCCTCGCTGGTATCGCTGGTGTCGCCGTTCTTGGCGTGCAGCAGCTTAAGGTTCTTGGTGACGTAGTCAGAGCCGTTCCAGACCATCAGATCCGCATACATGTCGTATTCCCAGGAGCCCTCGGGAACATAGACCCAGACGCCGATCTCCGTGGGATAGCCCTCGATCTTGATCTGTTCGCCGCAGTAGCGCAGATAGAAGTTGCTGTTGGAGGAGCCGTTGTAGGAGGAGTAGTCGTAGTTCAGCTCCAGGGAGTAGTCGTCGAAGCGGACGTGGCCGCCCTCCTCCTCGGTGGTGGTCTTTACGGCGCCCACGCCGTAAGTGGTGATGGAGTTGTTGGGCCACAGATAGAAGGTGTAGCCGTTGGCCCGGAAGATATCGGAAGCGGGCACGGAGCTGTCCCAGTTGCCGGTGAAGCGGTAGGGCGCTTCCAGGGTGGCGTAGGTGGGATTGTCCGTATAGGTGCCGCTGGTGATGACGGTGATGGGCGAGACATTGCCGACATAGCCTTCAATGGTGCCGTTATCCACGAAGGTGCTCTTGCCCCAGTGGTAATGGGCGCCGGTCAGGGGACCGTTCTCGTCCGGTTCGAAGTCCATCAGGACCACGGGCATCTTGCCGATCTCCACGTTGATGGAGTCGGAGAGGCTGGCGTCATAGGTATAGGCGGCGGTCACGGTGCCGGTGAGGGTGGTGGTGCCGCCGGCAGCGGTGAACAGGTTATCGGCAACGGAGCCGATGGTGTCATCGGTGTCGGACGCAACGGTCCACTGGAAATCGCCGTCCTTATAGTTGATGCTCCGTCCGTTGCTCTTGACCGTCAGGCCCAGGTCGGACTGGGCGCCGAAGTCCAGGGAGATGGAGTCGCCGGTGAAGTACAGCTCCGTGATATCAGCGATGGTGACGGTAGTGGAACCCACGACTGCACCGTTGTAATACAGCTGGGCCGTCACGTCGCCGTGGTAGCCGTCTGCCGGGGTGAACAGGCCATCTTCGCTGATGGTGCCGCAGCTGTCGTCCGCCAGCGCCCAGGTGACGCCCTCGGGCAGGTCCGCGGGGCCGCCCGCCGCGTCAACGCCGGAGGCGGTGAACTGCACGGTGCTGTTGGGGGTGTACAGCTGGTTGTTGGGCTCCACGGAAGCGTGGTCGAACACACCGTCCTGATTGGCGGTGGAGACCAGCAGCAGCGCGCTGGAAACCGTGCGCTCCACGCCGTCAGAGGGGCTGTTGCGCACTTCCAGGGTGCTGGTGCCCTCGCGCTTGGTGGCGATGGTGGCGGAGCCGCCGCCGTCCAGATAGATGGCGTCCTCGACGCCCTGCTTCTGGAGGTAGCAGGCCTGGTCATAGATGGTCATGCCCACGGAATAGGGGTACTGGCGGCCGTCGGCCACGAAGGTCACGACAGTGCCGTCCTCCTTGATGCCGATGGAGTTTCTGGGCATCAGATCCGCGTTACTGGCATCCACTGCCACCTGGCCGTTGCGGACCAGGAAGAAGGGGCCGGAAATGGCCTCCTGCACGTCGGAGCAGTCCGCCCCGAACTCGCGGATGGCGTAGCTGCCGTCCTTCAGAACAGCGAAATACGGCTCCTTGGAGCTGCCGTTGTTCTTCTGAACGACGTTGCCCTCCATGATGAGGTAGCCGAGAGGCTGACCGGTCTGCATGTTGTAATAGTCGCCGTTGGTGGCCGCCAGCACGTTGCCGCCGGTGGCCCTCTCATAATCCTTCGCCTGGTTCGTGGAGGACTCCAGGCCCCAGGTGAGATTGCTGGCGCTGTTTTTCCGGCTGTCCAATGTGCTGCCGGCGGCATAGTAGCCCTTATAGGAGGCCTTGAAGGTCACCTTTGCTTTCGGGCTTACCGTCAGCATATAGCCGGCGATCTGGGCATTGCCGCTGGACTCGTTCAGGAACACGTCCGTCTCGGTCACGCCCTGGGTCAGCGTATAATCCGTCTGCTCGATCAGGATCTTGCCGTCAGGAGGCGTGACTTTTTCGGCTGCCAGCGCGGAGGGGGTCAGGAGCGTCAAAAGGAGACTGCATGATAGCAGAAGCGAAAGCGCTTTTGTCGGCTTGGAAGTCTTCGTTTTCATTGCTGAACAGTTATCCTTTCCAAAGTCATCGTGTTGTACAGAAAGGGGCCGAGCATATTTTGTTCGGCCCCCTCCCTTTCATGATTCCGGATATTCAATTGCCGGATGCTGTGTGATCTGAAAACACCGCCGGGACCGATTACAGCTCCCTGCCGCCGTCTCAGATATTGCCGCGATACAGGAACGTGACGATCTGGCCGCGGGTGCAGGCGGCGTTGGGGCTGAAGGTGGTCGCAGTGGTACCGTTGGTGATGCCCTTTTCAGTGGCCCAGATCACGGCGTCAGCGCAGAAGGAATCAGCGCTCACATCGTTGAAGGCCAGAGAGCCGGTGACGGCAGGAGATTCCTCATAGCGATAGAGGAAGGTCACCGTCTGACCGCGGGTCACCGTGGCATTGGGTGCGAAAGCGGTCTCGGTGGTGCCGTTGGTGATGCCCTTCTCCACAGCCCACAGGACGGCCTCATAGTAGTAGGCGCCCTCGGCCACATCGGTGAAAGGATTCTCCGCAGCGGTGGGTGCGGGAGAACCGGCATTGCGCCACAGGAAGGTCACCATCTGCGCACGGGTGCAGGACACGCCGGGCTCGAAGGTGCTCGCGGTGGTGCCGTTGGTGATGCCCTTCTCCACGGCCCACAGGATGGCGTCATGGCAGTAGCTGTCAGACGCCACGTCGTCGAAGGGATTGGCGGAGTCGTCCACCCACTTGGCGTACACGGTCATGCTCTTGGTCAACTTGACAGAGGTGACCTTGGCGGTCAGCGCACTGTCAGAATACCAGCCAGCGAAGTCATAGCCGTCCTTGGTGGGGACATAGTCGGACAGGTCGATGGTGGTGCCGCTGGCCGCGGAGACCGCAGAGATCACGGAACCGCCGTTGGTGTTAAAGGTCAGCTTGAAGCTGGAGCTGGCGGAACTGCCGCCGCCACCGCCACCGCCGCCACCGCTGCTGCCGCCGCTATAACCGGGATCGCCGGGAGTGGTGGGCTCAGTCGGAGTCGTGGGCTCGGTCGGAGTGGTCGGCTCGGTGGGAGTCGTCGGCTCGGTGGGAGTCGTCGGCTCAGTCGGAGTCGTGGGCTCGGTCGGAGTCGTGGGCTCGGTCGGAGTCGTGGGCGCAGTGGGCGTCGTCGGCTCGGCCGGAGTCGTGGGCGCAGTGGGCGTCGTCGGCTCGGTCGGAGTCGTGGGTGCAGTGGGCGTCGTAGGCTCGGTCGGAGTCGTGGGCTCGGTCGGAGTCGTCGGCTCAGTCGGAGTCGTCGGCGCAGTGGGCGTCGTGGGCTCGGTCGGAGTCGTAGGCTCAGTGGGAGTCGTAGGCTCAGTCGGAGTCGTGGGCGCAGTGGGCGTCGTCGGCTCGGTCGGAGTCGTGGGCGCAGTGGGCGTCGTAGGCTCGGTCGGAGTCGTGGGCGCAGTGGGCGTCGTAGGCTCGGTCGGAGTCGTCGGCTCGGTGGCCGTGATTCCAGTCGGCACTGTGGACCCGGTGGCAGTGGTATCCGCAGCCAGTGTCGCCGTCGTCAGCAATGAAAAGATCATTGCGAGAGTTACCAGCACCGACAATGCGCTTCTCTTCATGTACGAATTCCTCCTCTTTTGTTTTTACAGTTTTGGAGATCAGACATATGTCAGCCGTCTCTCTTCTACCCTGAGACAGACCTCCGCCAAATGCGCCAGCATCTTTTCCGAGGAATCTGAACTGCCGGCAGCGCATTGGTTTCTGGCAGACGAGTTTAGCTCGCATCGGCACCAGCGGAAACTTCTGGTCAAACGGACCGCGGACAGCCCCTGCCGGGACTGCGGCCGGTCCAACGACCCGATATCCGGACTGCTGCTTGTGCTGACGACTCCATCACCTCCTGCGCTCCAGTGCGGGCACACGGCAGCCTGTCCCCATCTCCAACACCGCCGTTCATTTGTGCAGGCCGGACGCTCCCATGTCCCTGGGAACTGCCCTGAAGCAGTCCTTCCGGCAGGAGAAGCTTCTGCTGTACAATGAACGAAAGAAGCATTCTGCCGCCCTGCCAAGACGTCAAACGACAAAACACCTCTTAATAAAATTCATTATAGCAGGTCGGCAACTTTTTTCAAGGGTATGAATGGTAAAGCATGGATTTTTTTATCATAAAAGCGCGGTTAAAAATCCCAACATTTGTGCAGTGTTTTCCGGCGCCGGAAGACACCCGAAAACGCAGGATCCCCCGGCCTGCATTTTGCAGCAGGCCGGGGGACTTTTTTTATGGAACGGCAGGCGTTTCCCGCCGGAGCTCCGCCGGAACTCAGACGCTGAGCACGTCGGCGAACGCCTGGATGGCGGTGCGGGCCTGACCAAAGTCGCGCATCTGCTGGTCGATGCCCAGCTTGATGTGGGGCACGCCGGCGGCGTCCAGTGCCTTCTTCAGATACGGATACTCCATCTCCTCGGGATCGCAGAACTGCTGCATGAACAGCACCAGACCCTGGGCGCCGCTCTCCTTCACCAGGTTGGCCACGAACTCGCCGCGGCGGTTCTGGTTGGACTGGGGATCGTACAGCAGGACCTCATAGTCCTGATCCCGGAACTGCATGGCCAGGGCCTTGATGCCGTCAGCCTCGTCCTCGGGAGCGTCGGTGCGGAAGGCACGGCTCTCGTGGGCCACGTCATCGGCAGCGATGGCGATGTTGTTCTCCTCAAAGATGGACAGCAGGGCGGGGTTGTCGCAGATGATGCCGCTGGTGACCACCTTGACGCCCTTCCAGTCGCAGACAGGCAGAGCGGCCAGTTCGGCGTTCAGGGCCTCCAGCTTGGCGGTGTACTCGTCCTTCAGCATGAAGAACGCGGCCTTCAGAACGGCGCTGCGCTTGGTGGGAGTGATGACGTCGCAGTGGTCGCTGGCCAGCTTCACGAACTCCCGGCGGGCGGCGCGGCTCTTGTTGTAGACCTTGATGGCGTTCAGGATGTCGTCGTTGGCGATCTCATGACCGGCGATCTTCTCCAGACCGGCCTTCACGTCGTTGTACTGATCCATGCAGAACTTGATGCCCCAGTCGGCGAAGCGGTTCTGGGGATGGGCCAGGAAGATGCAGGGGATCTTCTCACCGATGGCCACACGGAAGTTCTGGCTCATGGGGCGCAGGGTGTCGCAGATGGTGGGGGTGATCAGACCGTCCAGGCCGTCCATAGTGCCGTCCAGCAGCATCTCCAGCGCCAGCTGGGCGATGGTGCAGTAGAAGGTGGCGCAGTACTCCTTGGCGCGGGAGATGGTCTTGGTATTGCTGCCCCAGATGCCCATGGGCACCATGCCGGCGGCGTAGACCAGCTCCTCGGGAGCGTAGTAGGGCAGAACGCCGATGACCTTCTTGCCCTCGGCCTTGTACTTGCTCAGCTGACCAGCGGGGCTGGCAGCGATATCCTGAAATTCTTTTACGATCGTCTCAATGCTCATGGTTTAGCCCTCCTTCGCAGCCTTGTTCTTGGCGTTCTGCTCCATGGCTTCCACCAGGCCCTGGACACGGGTCTCATACTGGGCCTCGTTGAAGTTCCGGGGATCGGCCTGGTCGCCGTCGAAACCGGCGCAGGGCACGCCCAGATCGTCGGTGAAGCGGCGCTGCATCTCGGCCATGTAGCCGGACCAGGGCTTGCAGGAGCGGTTGTAGTGGACCAGCACGCCGTCCACCTTATTATCCCGGCAGATGCCCTCACGCCAATCAACGCCCTGCTCGATGCAGACGCTGTTGGGGGCCTTGTAGTAGGCGCGGGCCATGCCGTCCAGATCGTCGTAGACGAAGCCGAAGGCGGGGGCGTACACCACGGCGGTGACGTTGACGCCGTTGGCCTTCAGGGGCTTGAACAGGTTGGGCAGCTTGGGCCAGCAGGGGATGCCCTCAAACATGACGCGGTACTTCTCGGGGAAGGGCGTGGTGGAGGTGCCCTCCTTGATGGCCTGCTCCAGATCCTTCTCCAGCAGCTCGAAGGCCTCGGCGGCCTGGACCTTGCCGCGGGCGGTGACGATATCCGCCATGTGGTTGAACAGATCGAAGCCGCTGTAGGGGGCGGGCTTATACTGCAGATAGTCGCAGACGCGCAGCCAGGCGCTGGCGGTGCGGTTGGCGTTGGCGCAGGCGCGGTTGAACTTCTCCTCGTCGAACTTCTTGCCGGTCAGCTTCTCCAACTGATGGATGGCGTTGTCGAACTGAGCGCGGACATAGGCCACGTTGGAGTCGTGGACTTCCACGGTGTTGTTGTAGGGGATATCGATCATGATCAGGGGGATGTTGCACATACGGGCGATGTTCTCATACCACTTGGTCATGCAGTTGCAGATGTTGTTGCAGCACAGCACGAAGTCGGGCTGGGGGATGCGCATCTGACGGTAGGGCTTGATGGAAGCCCAGTATTTGTCCTTCAGGGGACCGTCGGGCAGGGCCTCGATCTCATGAATGTCCACCAGCACGGTGTAGGGCTTCATGGTCTTGGGGTCCTTCTTGGGCTTGCCGGTGGCCTCGTCGATGATGACCTTGCCGTTCTCGTCCTTCATGGGCTTGCCGCTGTTGGGGTCAATGACGTCCTCCAGGGTCTCGGGATCGAACTTGTAGGCGGCGCGCTTGCCGGCGGCGTAGGCCAGAGAGATACGGGCGTAGCCGCAGATATCGTTGTCGAAGCCCAGATCCTCGGCGGCCTGGCACATGATCTCGCCGTCGCGGTTGGCGGCGATGCCGGCGGCCTGGTTCTCGGGGTACATGACGTTCAGATCAAAGGCCTCCGCCAGCTCGCAGGGGAACTTGGAGCTGGACCAGCCCACCAGTTTGCCCTCGGCCTTGGCCTGGCGCGCGTCGGCATGGACGTCGTCAACGACCTTCCGCAGCGCCTTTACGCCGGGGCTTACTTCCTTAGCCATAATGAAATCCTCCTTATCCCTAATCAGAAAATGGATAATTTTGCATTGTTGAAACTGTTTTGCTTATTTTGACGCCTTGGCGTAGGCGAACAGGGCGGCGCCCAGGGCGCCGTTGTACTGGGTCAGGGGCGAGACATGGATCTCGTGGCCCAGCTCCTCCTGGAGCGCCTTTACCACGCCGGCGTTCTGTGCGACGCCGCCGGTCATGACCACGTCGTCCTGAACGCCCACCCGGTGGGCCAGACCCACCACGCGGGCCGCCACGGAGTGGTGGATGCCCTTGATGATGTCGCACTTGTCCGTGGCCTGGGCCAGCTGGCTGATGACCTCGCTCTCGGCGAAGACCGTGCAGGTGGAGCTGATGGCCACGTCCTTGGTGGACTGGGCGCTGAGCGTGCCCAGATCCGCCACCTTCACCTCCAGCACCCGGGCCATGACGTCCAGGAACCGGCCGGTACCGGCGGCGCACTTGTCGTTCATCTGGAAGTTCACCAGATTGCCGTTCTCCACATGGAGAATCTTCACGTCCTGGCCGCCGATGTCGATGACCGTGCGGACCTTGGGAAACAGAAAATAGGCGCCGCGGGCATGGCAGCTCAGCTCGCTCATCTGCTTATCCGCGATGTTCTCCAGGGAGTTGCGGCCATAGCCGGTGGCCAGGACATAGTCCATGTCCTCCCGCTTCATGCCGGCGGCGGCCAGCACCTCCTCGATGGCCCGCTGGGGACCGCTGGTGCCGGCGCCCACGGAGATCAGGGACTTGGCGACGATCTCCGCGCCGTTTTTCAGCATGACGCACTTGGAGGCCGTGGAGCCGATGTCGATCCCCAGGGTGTAGATATCCTTCATAACGGGAAATTTCCTTTCGTTGAGGGGGTGTATACCCTTTCAGGCGCCGGAGGCCGGCGCCTGAAAGGAATCCATATTGGGTATCAGCTTACTTCTTCAGGCCGTTGATGCGGTCATAGTCCCGGATGACGCGGGGCAGCAGCATCTGATGGAACGGGCAGATGGACTTGGGATTCTGATAGGCCGCGTCCGCGAAGGCCACGATGTAGTCACGCAGCTTGGGCATATCCACGATCTCGTCCACCATGCCGCTCTTGGCGCAGTGGTCGGGCTTGGAGGTGTCGATGTAGTGCTGGATCAGCTTGTTCATCTTGTCGATGGTGGGCTGCAGGTCCTGACCGGCATCCTGCTCCTTCACCAGACGGCGGGAGTACATGGCGCCGGCAGCGGTCTTGCCGTACATGACGTTGATCTCGGTGGCAGCGGTGCCCAGAGAGAACACGTTGTTGTCGTTGCCCTGGGGGCCGCCCAGCACGTAGTGCGCCGCCGCGGTGCCCTTGCGGAGGGTGATCTCCAGCATGGGCAGGTTGGTGGACTGGATGGAGTAGATCAGGCTCTGGCCCAGACCCAGCAGCTCGGCCTTCTCGGCCTCGTTGTCGACGTCGATGCCGGTGGTATCCTGGATCCACAGCATGGGGATGCGGTCACGGTTGCACAGGGTGACGAACTCGTTCATCTTGATCAGGCCCTGGCGGTACAGCTTGCCGCCCATGCCGATGGCGCCCTTGCCGCGGTACTCGGGATAGTCGGGGAAGCCCTGCATGGCCAGAACGCCCTGGCGGTTGGCCACGACGCCCACCAGCAGACCGTCGATCTTGGCCAGGCCGGTGATCATCTCGGGACCGTAGTTGGCCTTGTACTCCATGAACTCGCCGCCGTCAACCAGCGCCTTCAGCACGTTGTACATATCATAGGACTTACGGGTGTTCAGGGGGACGATCTTGTACAGGTCCTCGCCCACCACGGCGGGAGCCTTGGGAGTATCCACCCGGAAGAAGTCCAGGTTGTAGGCGGGCAGATAGTCCATGTACTTCTTGATGGCGTCCAGCACGCCCAGTTCCTCGGAATAGACCTCGCGGAAGAAGCCGGTCTCGTTGTAGTGGATGGAGACGGATCCGGGAGGATCGTTCTTCATCTTGCGGGTGGCGTCGATCATGCCCTGAGCGCCTTCCATGTCCACGTAGGGCTTGGAGTCCATGCCGCCCACGATGCCGGCGCCGCCCACGGCCATGTTGGCGTCCTTATGAGCCAGCAGGATGGTGGGGCTGATGGAGTGATAGCCGCCGCCGGCGGGGTTGGTGCCGTAGATGCCGACGATGACGGGGATGCCCATCTGGTTCAGCTCGGAGTTGCGATAGAAGGGGGTGCCGCCGCCGCGACGGTTGGGATAGACCTTCTCCTGCTCGTCCAGCTTCACGCCGGAGCAGTTCAGGATGTAGATCAGGGGGATGCCCAGCATCTTGGCGGTGTCGCTGCCGCGCAGCAGGTTGTCAGCCTGACCGGCCACCCAGGCGCCGGCCATCTTCTTGTTGTCGGAGGCGATAATGACAGCCCACTTGCCGTTGACGCGGCCCAGGCCCTTCACCAGGCTGGTGCCGATGATGCCGATCTTCTGCTCGTCGTTGTCAGCGGGGTTGTACAGGCTGTTCAGGGGGCAGAAGCTGCCCTCGTCCACCAGCGCCAGGACGCGCTCCATGGCGGTCATCTGGCCCTTCTTGTGGATCTTGTCATCGGGGACACCGGCGGCCAGCATCTCGGCCACCTTGCCGTGGAGTTCTTCCTCGATCTTCTTCAGCTCAGCGACGTTTTCGGCACTGTCGCTGTAGTGGGAGCCCTTCAGAACCGGCATGGCCTGAAAATAGCCAGGCATAGAATAATTGCCCATAGGTAATTACGCTCCTTCCAATTTTTTATATTTTCGGTGAACAGCCTCCGCTCTCCCGAAAGAGAGCGGAAAGCTGTGCGAGGAACAGGAGAATTACTTGCTGATGATCTCCATGCCCTTGAAGTCCTTGGCGATCTTAATAAAGGCCTGACCGGGATCGATCTCCTCGCGGATGACGCGGATCAGATCATCGCTGGGGCCTTCCATCAGCTGGGCGCGGGAGACGTCGATCTCGAAGCCGGTGTTCTCCTGGACCATTTCGGGAGAGGAGAACGGATAGTAGTAAGCCAGATACATCCGCTTGGTCTCCTCGTCGAACTTCATGATGCCCAGATCGGTGACCACCATCTGAGGACCGCGGTTGCCGGGCAGACCGGCGCGCTCACGGCCGCCGGGGCCGTCCATCCAGCCGCAGGAGGTGATGTAGTCGATCTTATCCATGAAGCGGCGCTTCTGATGCTGCATCATGATGATGGTGTTGCAGTAGGTGGCGATGCCGTTGGCGCCGCCGGAGCCGGTGAAACGGGTGGTGGGCTGCAGGTAGTTGCCCTTACCGTAGATGCAGGTGGAGTTGACGTTGCCGTAGGGGTCGATCTGGGCGCCGCCGATGAAGGCGATCATACGGTCCTCGTCATGCAGCCACTCATTGGCCTCGAAGCCGATGAAGCGGATGTTGGGCCACTGCACGGCGCAGTGGGCCATGAAGCGGTTGTCACCCACGGAACGGGGGACCTCAATAGGGTTGCAGTCCATCAGGCCGCTCTCCACGATGGGATGGCAGCTGGGGCAGACGACAGCCTTGGCCAGAGAAGCGCCGATCAGGGGCAGACCGGTACCGACGATGACGATCTGGTTCTCCTTGATGTTCTTGGCGATGGCGTAAGCCTGCATTTCCTGTTTGGTATACTTCGTAAATTCAGCCATTTCTCATGTTCCTCCTACCGATTAGTGTCTGGTAGAGTAGCCCAGATGGGGCTCATTCTTCAGATTCATCAGGCGAGCGCCGCCCAGAACGTCCAGCAGAGCGTCGTGATCCGCGCAGTTGTAGACGTACTTGGCCAGGAAGTCCTTGAAGGTCTCGGGGATGGCGGTGCCGTTGGCAGCGTCCTCGGCAGCCTTGGCGGCCTTGGCGGCGGCAGCGGCCAGCTTCTCGTCACCGGGCTTGGCGTCGGCGGCCTTCTGAGCCTTGGCGGCGGCCTTGGCCAGCTGGGCCTTGGCGTCCTCGGCGTCCTGATACTTGGAGGCCTTGTCGTACTCCTTCAGGCCCTTGTCGTCGTCATCATAGTAGTTGTAGCACTGAGCGGGCCATGCGCCGTAGGGAGCACGGACAACAGCGCTCACGCACTCGCCGAAGATGCGGGTCAGAGTGGGATCACGGCGGATCCATTCGTCGCTGACGATGTCCTCGCAGGTGACGATGACCTTACGGGCGGCCACGGCGATGTCGATATCGTGGAACTCGTCGCCCTCGATGATGCAGGTGCCGTCGGGAGAGGCCTTCTGCACGTGGATGATGGCGGTGTCAATACGGGGAACGGGAACGGCAACGACCTTGTCGCCGGCCTGGAAGGGGTTGTCGATCTCAACGCACTTCAGATCGGGGACCTTGTCCATGGTCTGGCGCTTCTCAGGGCTGATGCCCCACTCGGTCATCAGGCTGGAGCCCTGCATCAGCTTCACGGGCAGGAAGGGCAGGCCCAGGGACGCGGCGTGCAGCATCAGCATCAGAACGTCCTGAGAGTAGTCCTCATAGGTCAGCTTGCCCTGCTCGATGAAGGCGCGGAAGCGGCGGCTGACGTTGGTGTAGCCGGAGTTGGCGGTGTAGCAGTTGATGTACGCCTTGACGCGGCCCTCACCGATCAGCATGTCGATATCGCCGCCGCCAGGGCCGGCGAAGGCGACGAAATCGCCCTGACCCTGACGCAGGATCTCAGAAACCGCGGCGTAGGGCTTGCGGTTGGTGGTGAAGCCGCCCAGTGCCAGGCAGTCGCCGTTTTCGACATACTTGGCGACGGCGTCGTGCAGACTCATTACTTTGTTCACAATAATGCCTCCTGTATGTTTATCTGTACAATTTGGAATGCCTGTGAAAAAATTCAGAGAGCTCTGAACTCTCGCTTTTCATGCTCCGCCGGGGCACGCCGAAAAAAGGCGTGTCCCGGACAGGGTTATGAAAATCAGCCGAAGAAGATCAG
The DNA here is from genome assembly GCF_052065175.1 of Dysosmobacter sp. HCP28S3_G4. NCBI lineage: Bacteria > Bacillati > Bacillota > Clostridia > Eubacteriales > Oscillospiraceae > Dysosmobacter > Dysosmobacter sp. HCP28S3_G4. The sequence continues at coordinate 17,158 of NZ_JBQHUP010000031.1, forward strand.
GAAGAAGCCGGCCGCCACAGCGGAGCCGATGACGCCTGCTACGTTGGGGCCCATGGCGTGCATCAACAGGAAGTTGGTACGGTCGTATTTGGCGCCCTCGTTCTGGGCCACACGGGCGGCCATGGGAACGGCGGAGACGCCGGCAGAGCCGATGAGGGGATTGATCTTGCCGTGGGTGATCAGGCAGAGGATCTTGCCGATCATCAGGCCGCCCAGAGTGCCGAAGCAGAAAGCGAACAGGCCCAGGGCAATGATGGCCAGGGTCTGGGGCTTCAGGAAGATGTCGCCCTTGGCGGTGGCGCCCACGGACAGACCCAGGAAGATGGTGCAGATGTTGCACAGAGCGTTCTGAGCCACGTCGCTGAGACGGTCCACCACACCGCTCTCGCGGAACAGGTTGCCCAGCATCAGCATGCCGATCAGGGGAGCGGTGTCAGGCAGCAGCAGGGCGCAGATGGTGGCCACCACGATGGGGAAGATCACCTTTTCGGTCTTGGAGACCTTGCGCAGCTGCTTCATCTTGATCTTGCGCTCCTTGTCGGTGGTCATCAGACGCATCAGAGGAGGCTGGATCATGGGGATCAGCGCCATGTAGGAGTAGGCGGCCACGGCGATGGGGGCCACCAGCTCAGGCGCCAGCTGGTTGGCGGTGTAGATGGCGGTGGGGCCGTCGGCGCCGCCGATGATGCCGATGGCGGCAGCCTGCTGGGGAGTGAAGATGTGCTCGCCGCCGATGGTGATGGCGTTGGCCACCATGAAGGCGATGTAGATGCCGAACTGGGCGCCGGCACCCATCAGCAGGCTGATGGGGTTGGCAATCAGGGGACCGAAGTCGGTCATGGCGCCCACGGCCAGGAACATCATGCAGGGGAAGAAGCTGGACTTGACGCCCATGTACATGACGCCGATGATGCCTGCCTCATACCAGTGCTCCACTTCATAGAAGTAGGAGAAGGTGCCTGCCAGAGGCAGGTTGGACAGGAAAATGCCGAACGCAATGGGCAGCAGCAGCAGCGGCTCGAACTTTTTCACAATGGCCAGATACATCAGCACAAAGGAAATTGCGATCATCACTGCGCTCTGCCAGTTCAGCGCCGCGAAGCCGGACTCCGCCAGCAGCGCGGTCAGAATGGACAGAAAATTCAAGGTGCGCCCTCCTTATCAGCCCAGCAGAGCCAGAACCTGATCGGTAGAGACGGCGTCGCCCTTCTTCACGTTGATGGCCTTCACAGTGCCCGCCTGGGGAGCGACCACTTCCACTTCCATCTTCATGGCCTCCAGCATGATGATGCACTGGCCGGCGCTGACCTGCGTGCCGACGGGAGCCTTGATGTCCAGCACGGTGCCGGGCATGGGAGAGGGAACGGGGGTCTCGCCGGCGGCGGGAGCGGCAGCGGCAGGAGCGGGAGCCGGAGCAGCCGCGGGAGCGGGGGCAGGTGCGGGAGCGGGAGCCGGAGCAGCTGCGGGGGCAGGAGCGGCTACGGGAGCGGCCACGACGCCGGTGGCGATCTCCTCGCGGGTCATCTGATGGAAGGGAGAGACGCGCTCGACCTCGACCTCATACTTCTTGCCGTTGATGGTAACATTGTATTTCATGATGATTCATTCCTCCTGAGTCTTTCACACAAATTTTTTTGTTGGGGGATCGCGGGGCGGCATCACACTTCGCGGATGCCCTTGATCACCAGCTCATTGGGGTCTGCATTCAGCTCCTCGCAGATCACGGATGTGATGATCGCGATCTTTTCGCTGGCATCCTCCACTGCCGGAGCTGCCGCTACAGGTGCGGGCTGCTTGCTGCCCTTTCCGCTGACGGCGCCGGCTACCTTCGCAAAGATCAGGATCACGATGGCCAGGAACGCCAGCATCGCAAACACGATGAAGAAGCCCATGACAGAGGTCAGCACAGATTCACCCACGGTCATTGATGTACTCGTCCACACAGTCTCACCTCCCATTTCACGGCCCAGGCCGGTACCGGGGCCAAATATCGCGCAGGGGCGCAGTATGACTCCTTGTAGTTGAGTATACCATACAACGGAAGCCATGAATTTCTGCGTCTTGCCATTTTGTTTGCATATATTGTTAATTTGGTGGCAGCAAGATACGAGAAAAGGCAGCGACTTTCACAAAAGGTCCACCATCGTTCCCAACAGCCTGACAGCGCCGTATGCCATGGGCGGACAGCACTGTTAAGAAACCGACAAGAATCCGGATATCCGCTTTTTCTTCAAAAAAAGTTGACTTATTTTGCTGAATGGTGCAAAATAGAAACGGTCCCGCAATATCTGCTACTTTTCACCGGGGCCGGGAAAGGAGGCAGCGCATTTTGCAGCGTGAGGATTTCTCCATCAGTCTGAACCAGAACGAGACCTGGCATATGGATAAGCTCCATTTCCATGAGAGCGTGGAACTGCTGCTGTCCCTGTGCGACGGCGGCGATTTCTTCATAGGTCAGGATATGTATCCCATTCAGAAGAATATGCTGTTCCTGCTGGACTCGGCGGTGCTCCACCGCACCGTCCATGAGCGGACGGACCAGCCCTACCGGCGGTACATCATGCATATCCTCCCCACCGCTCTGGAGCGGCTCTCCACTGCCCAGACGGATTTCACCCGCAGCTTCCGCTGCGCCAAGACCTGCACCGTGCTGGACCCCCAGCAGATGCGGGAGCTGACGGAGCTGTTCCGCCAGCTGGAGAACGTGCCGGGCCCGGAGCGGTTCGGCGGCGACGTCCGGCAGAACATCCTGCTGCTGGAGCTGCTGCTGAAGCTCTGCGACATCTGGCAGGCGGCGGAGACGGAGTCCGGCATCGTGAACCCGGATTACGAGCGGGTGGCGCCGGTACTGCAATACATCCAGGACCATTTCACGGAGACCTTCACTCTGGACGATCTGGCCAGACAGTTCTCCATCAGCAAATATCACCTGTGCCACATCTTTAAAAATGTGACAGGCTTCAGCGTCATGGAGTACGTCATCCAGCGGCGGATCATCCTGGCCCGGGAGCTGCTGCGCCAGCCCATCTCCGTCCAGGAGGCGGGAGAGCGGGCGGGCTTCCAGACCAACTCCCACTTCATCCGCACCTTCTCCGCCTACACCGGCATGTCCCCCAAGCGTTACGCCCGTCAGTACCTCCAGAGCGCCAAGCTCACCAATCTAACGGAGAAGAAGAGCTGACAGGGCCTCCCGGTCCCCCATTCAGGCAAAACAAATGCCGCCCCGTTGGGGCGGCATTCCAGCTTGTCGAAAAACCCTGTCTGAAGGAAAAGAGTCCTTTTTTGCAGGGGGAGTACGAGGGGGCGGGAGCCCCCTCGTGTTGGATTGAATGCCTGCAAAAAGCCTGTGTCAGCAGGCGTTTGCGCCGCGCAGCGGCAGCTTTTCGGCCCGCTGCGCGGGCAGAAAAGCGAGGCATTGTGAAGGCTGTCGGAAAAGTCTATGGACTTTTTCGACAGCCTGAAATGCCGCCCCGTTGGGGCGGCATTCTTCGTTCACTCCAGCACCCGGATGCCGCCGGAGGGGGCCTTTCCCTCCTCCAGCGTCACCACCGCGTAGGTGGGTTGGCGGTAGTCCCCGATGCTGCCGGGGTTGACGAACTGGGTCCGCCCCCGCCAGTCCCACAGGGGACGGTGGGTGTGGCCGAACAGGAACAGGTCCAGCCGCTGCTCCTCCGCCGCGTATCCGGCGGAGATCAGGGACTGCTTCACGCCGTAGGTGTGGCCGTGGCAGATCAGCACTCGCTTGTCCTCCAGAAACAGCAGCCGCTCCGCCGGCTCCATGGGGCGGCAGTCGCAGTTCCCCGGCACCTGCTCCAGGGGGATCTCCGGAAACAGGCGGTGCAGCTTCTCCCCGTCCCGCCAGCAGTCCCCCAGATGGAGGATCAGCCGGGGCTGGGTCAGATCCACCGCCCGAACCATGTTTTCCATATTTCCGTGGGAATCGGACAGTACCAGAATCTTCATTTCCGGATGGCCTCCTTGGGGTCCGGCAGCGGATCCGGTCCCTCCGGCGGCAGGCCGTTGGCCGCCGCGAAGGTCTCGTACCGCTCCTGGAGCCAGTTCTTCAGCGATTCCACGCCCTCGTCGTCCCAGGAGAAGTCCCGCTCCTCTTTATCCTCCGCCAGCTCATAGCACACCCTGGAGTACACGGCGGCGTGGACCTGATTGTTGTCCCCGTCCTGGGCCAGGCGGAACCGGAAGTCGTTCCACAGCGGACCCACGGAGCCGGTATACACATAGGCCCGGTGGAGCCACGCCGGGGTCAGCCGGGAAAAGATCTCTAACATGGACGTCTCTCCTTTTCGCATCTCGTCTCTTTCGCCTGTTCAGTGTACGGCAAAACGAAAAAAAAGGCAAGTCTGAATCGCGTCCTCCCCTGTTTCAAAATTTCCGGCCAGGACTTGCGCCCTCCCTGTCCCATGGGATACAATGGGGACACCATTTGCAGAGGAGGCGGAGCCATGTCGTCCATGGGCGGGAACCGGGTGGTGCCCTTTCAGGTGCTGAAGACCCTGGAGCGGTACGCCAGCGAGGAACACCCCCTGTCCAATCTCCAGGTCATCGCCAAAATCCAGCAGGACCAGCGGGTGACCCTGGCCCGGAACACCGTGGCCGCATCGGTGGAGCTGCTGGAGTCCCTGGGCTACGTGGAGCGGGGGCCCAAGGGCTCCTGGCCGGTGCGGCTGTTCGACGAGACGGAGCTGCGGGTGCTCATCGACGGCGTCATGGCCTCCAAGTACCTGCCTCCGGCGGACGCCAAGTATCTGGTGGGCAAGCTGATGGAGCTGGGCAGCGAGGGCTTCGCCCGGCGGGTGAAGCACGTCCACATGGCGGACCAGTGGGTCCATCAGGGCAACGTGGAGTTCCTGCGGAACATCGAGCAGCTGGAGGACGCCATTGAGGGCCATAAGAAAGCGTCCTTCTACCGCAACCAGGTCCGGGCCGACGGCTCCCTGGAGCGGGTGGGCGGACTCCACCGGGTGTCCCCCTACGGCATCATCTGCACCAACAGCCAGTACTATCTGGTGTGCCGGAAGGAGGGGGAGGACCACCTCCGCCACTACCGTATCGACCGCCTGACGGACATGGAGCCCCTGCCGGAGACGGCGGAGGACATCCGCCGCCTGCCGGGCTATGAGCAGGGCTTCCATATCGCCGAGTACGCCGCCACTCACAGCATGATGTTCAGCGGCGAGCTGGAGCTCATCGTCCTGCGGATGCCCGCGGAGCTGGCGGGCTACGTCCGGGACACCTTCGGCGCCCGGGCGGAGTTGCGGGAGATCCCCGGCGGACTGGTGGAGGCCCGCATCACCGGCACCGCCCGGAACGTCCGGTTCTTCGCCTTGCAGTACGGCCCCTCCGGGTGCGAGGTGCTGCGTCCGGAGTCCCTCCGACGCCAGCTGCTGGAGGACGCCCGGGCCATCGCCGCCGTTTATGAACCCAAACCCGACGCGCCGTAAGGCCGTCTCCCCTTCATCTATCACAGCCGCCTCCCCGTCCGGATGGCGGCGTCTTTTCGGAGGTTTTCATGCGCATCTATGCCGCCCCGTTGCAGGGCATCACCACCTGTCTGTTCCGCGCCCTCCACGCCCGGATGTTCGGCGGCGTGGACCGGTATTTTGCTCCCTTCCTCTCCCCCGCCCCGGAGCATCTGCTGACGGAGCGGGAGCTGCGGGACCTGTCCCCGGACCGGAACGACCTGTCCCGGACGGTGCCCCAGATCATGACCCGCCGCAGCGCCGACTTCCGGTGGGCAGCGGAGACGCTGTACGGTCTGGGCTACGACGAGGTGAATCTGAACCTGGGCTGTCCCGCAGGCACCGTCACCGCCAAGGGAAAGGGCTCCGGCTTCCTGCTCCACCCCGAGGAGCTGGACGTGTTCCTGAACGACATCTTCGCCGCCCTGCCGGACCGGAGCATTTCCGTCAAGACCCGGCTGGGCTACCGGGAAGCGGCGGAGTTCCCCCGTCTGGCGGAGATCTACAGCCGGTATCCCATCCGGGAGTTGACGGTCCACCCCCGGGTGCGGCAGGACTTCTACAGCGGCACGCCCCGTTGGGACGCGCTGGAGGCGGCGCTGCCGTCCCTGCCCATGCCGGTGTGCTGCAACGGCGATCTGGTGACGGTGCGGGACTGTCGGGCCATCGCCGCCCGGTTCCCCGGTGCCTCCGCCCTGATGCTGGGCCGGGGCCTCATGGCGGACCCAGCCCTGGCCCGGAAGCTCCGGGGCGGCCCGGACGCCAGCCGGGAGGAGCTGGACCGGTTCACCGCCGCCCTGTACGAAGGCTACCAGGAGCTGTACGGCCCCGGCCCCGCGGCCTACCGGATGAAAGAGCTGTGGTACTATCTCATCCATCTGTTTGACGGCGGCGAGAAGATCGCCCGGAAGATGTGCCGGGTGTCCAAGCCCTGGGAGTACGAGACCCTGCGGGCGGAGATCTTCCAGACTCTCCCCCTGTGCCGGGAGCCCGCCGGTTCCCTGGAGTGACGTTCCGCCCCGGAAACACCTCCCGTCGGGGGTTGTGCTTTTCCGGCGGTTCTGGTACAATCGTCTCAGCGCATTTTCCCGTTTCCCTGCGCAACATATCAGCATATTAAGAAGGAGGGCACATCATCATGGCCCACACTCCATCCTCCGCCCGGCGGGACAGCTTCCGCTCCCGGTGGGGCTTTATCCTGGCCTGCATCGGCTCCGCCGTCGGCATGGGCAACATCTGGCTGTTTCCCACCCGCGTCGCCAAATACGGCGGCGCTGCGTTCCTCATTCCGTACCTGCTGTTCGTGGCCCTCATCGGCTCCACCGGCGTCATCGGCGAGATGGCCTTCGGGCGGGCCGCCGGCGCCGGTCCGGCGGACGCCTTCGCCATGGCGTCCCGCCAGCGGTGGGGCACGGAGAAGCCCGGCCGTCTGCTGGGCCTGATCCCGGTGCTGGGCTCCCTGGCTATGGCCATCGGCTACTCTGTGGTGATGGGCTGGATCTTCAAATATGCTTTCGGCGCTCTCACCGGCTCCCTGGGCCGGCTGGACAGTGTGGAGGCCTACGGCGCCCTGTTCGGCCAGACCGCCTCCGCCTGGGGCAACAGCAGCTGGCAGGTACTGGGACTGGCGGCGGCGCTGGCCGTCATGGCCTTCGGCGTGGGCCGGGGCATCGAGAAGGTGAACAAGGTGCTGATGCCCCTGTTCTTCCTGCTGTTCGTGGGACTGGCGGTGTACGTGGCCACCCTCCCCGGTGCGTCCGAGGGCTACCGGTACATCTTCGTGCTGGACCCCAGGGGCCTGCTGGACCCCTTCGTGTGGGTCTACGCTCTGGGTCAGGCCTTCTTCTCCCTGTCCGTGGCAGGCAACGGCACTCTGATCTACGGCTCCTATCTCAGCCGGGAGGAAAATATCCCTGCCTGCGCCCGGACTGTGGCGCTGTTCGACACGGTGGCCGCCCTGCTGGCGGCGCTGGTCATCATCCCCGCCATGGCCACCGCCGGACAGCAGCTGTCCGACAGAGGCCCGGGCCTGATGTTCATTTTCCTGCCCAATCTGTTCCGCTCCATGCCCGGCGGGGCGGTCATCATGATCGTGTTCTTCATCGCGGTGCTGTTCGCCGGTCTGACGTCCCTCATCAACCTGCTGGAGGCCCCCACCGCCACCATCCAGGAGCGGCTCCATCTGGGACGGCCCGCCGCTGTGGGACTGGTGGGCGCCGTGGCCCTGGCTGTGGGCCTGTGCATCCAGGGCATCGTGTCCGGCTGGATGGACGTGTGCTCCATCTACATCTGCCCCATCGGCGCGGCGCTGGCGGGCATCGGCTTCTTCTGGGTCCTCCGGCGGGAGGACTGCCTGGAGCAGGTGAACCTCAGCCGGGAGCGCCCTCTGGGCTTCTGGTTCTATCCCCTGGCGAAATACGGCTTCTGCGGTGTGACGGTGCTGGTGCTCATCGTGGGCGCCGCGTTGGGCGGCATCGGCTGATGCTGCGGTAAGCGCCTCCCGGCGTCCGGGAAGCGCTTCCTTTTTTCTGTCCCGATCCAGTGGTTTGGAAGGAGTGTCTTTGATGGAAAGCGGGAAATCACAGGATATATCAAACAAAAGAACGCATATATTCGTCGATCCGGCCCCCTGGGCGGTGTACGCCAACGGCTCGCTGTGGGGCCATTCGGGCCGGGACCGCCCCGGACGGGAGGTACCCGTGGGGCTGCGCTTCGCCTTTGGCCCGCTGGAGGGCGTTCTCCCGGCGGTGTATCTCTGCGGCGGCGGACTGGTGCTGGACGTGTGCCTGTCCATCTCCGGTGAGGAGGCCGCCGCGTGTATCCGGAAGATTCTGGCGGCGGAGGACCGGGAGCAGCAGTGGAAGATCGCGGAGGACTTCCCTCTGCGGCAGGGCCAGGACCCGGACACCGTGGTGACGCTGAACGGCCATCGACTGCGCCACGCCCACGGCAGCAGAGCGGTGTGGTATCCGGAGCCGCCTGAGGGCGAGGAGAACAGCGCAGCCGCCTGCCGGGCCGCGGCCCACTACGGGCTGGACCCCCGGCGGGCCTGGGTCATCATCCGCTCCTCCTTCCGCTGGCACGGAAAGCGGCGGCCCGCCCGGCTGCGGAGTTTGACCGTCGCCCTGGAGCCGGAGGAACAGGACGTCCCCGGGCCGGAATTTCCGGCGGAGGCCGGGGACCGGGTGGACTTCACAGATCCCGTTACCGGGACGGGCCATGTGCTGACGGTGCTGGATGCGGCATGGGAGCAGCTGGACCTGCCGGAGGGCTTCGGCCGTCCGGGGCTGGAATATCCCCGCTGGTGCCGGACGCTGACCTATACTGTAGAGCCGGAACTGCCGGAGGGCAGCTTCCGCATCCGGGACACGGGCCATGGCGACCGGCCCCGTGGGACGGCCTGTGCAGCCGAGGGCACGGCCTCCATCGGTGTCATCGGCGGCGCCGACGGCCCCACGGCCATCTTCCTATCAGATGAGGCGTCCTCCAACGGCAAGTCCGGCGGTTCCCGGCGGCGGGGCGTCTGTTCGTCTCTGTACTTCGATCCGCCGGAGACGCTGACCTGGCGGCTGTCCTTCCGCCGCCGTCCATGGGACGGCGTGGACCTGGACCTATCCGCCGCGATGAAGGAGGTTTTCCCGTGAGGACGGGGGTTGCGGGGAAGCCCGGCGGCTTTTGAGAGTTTCCTCGCAGAGGCGCGGGAAGATACGGCGAAGGCCGATGGCTTGCGGCTCCGCCGCAGGGCAAAACCCCTTTCTCTTTTTCCAAGGAAAAAGAGAAAGGGGTTTTTGATGGTGTCAAGAGAAAAAGGCTTGGCGGCGGCATTCCGGGCTCCGCCCGGAACGCTCGCAGCGCCTGTTACGGAGGTTTTGGCCTGGTGGTAATCGTGGGCGTTAACTTCTATGTCTGCCCTTGCCGTCAACAAAACTCCAGGTCCCGCCCGGATGCACCGCCCTCCTGTTTTGCTGCCGCACCTTGGCGGTCGCGGGGGATCGGTGGAAGGGGCGCTCCCGGATGCATCCTGCTCCTGTTTTGCTGCCGCAGTCCGGTGGCTGCAGAAGACCGGCAACGGAGGGCGCCAAACTATCCGCAACAACCAAGGTGCGGCAGCGAAAAGAGAAGCTGAGGGTATCCGGAAATACCCCCAGCTTTTTCAGGCTCATATGCGGTTGAATGGGCAAATGCCCACAGGTTTCCATCTGCCAAAACCCCCGTAACAAGGCGGGAAAAGGCATTTCAAACGCAGTTTGAAATGCCGCCGCCAGCGGCGGAAAAAGCGAGCCGGTTTCGAGGAAGCGGCGCGATTGGCGGACCCGAAGGGGCCGGGAATCGCAATGCCGCGACGGTGTGCAAGGGGGCAACGGAGCGGTATTCGGGATGCCCTCCCCCGCAGGGCGTCCCGAATATAGCGCAGTTTGCCCCGACGACGAATGGGGGGCGCAAAGCCGCCGGGCTTCCCCGGCCCCCGCCCCCACGGGACGCCCCGTTTACACCATTTTCTCCGGACGGACAGTCTCGTCGAACTCCTCCGGCGTCAGCAGTCCCAGGGCCGTGACGGCCTCCTTCAGTGTGGTACCGTCGTGGAGGGCCTTCTTGGCGCATTTGGCCGCCGCCTCGTAGCCGATCTTCGGCGTCAGGCAGGTCACCAGCATCAGGGAGTTGTGGAGGTTGTAGGCCATCTTCTCCTCATTGGGCGTGATGCCCTCCACGCAGTGGACCCGGAAGGAATCCATCACGTCCGCCAGCAGACGGGCGGAGGTCAGGAAGTTGTACGCCGACACCGGCAGGAACACGTTCAGCTGGAAATTGCCCTGGCTGGCGGCAAAGCCGATGGCCGCATCGTTGCCCATGACCTGCACCGCCACCATAGTGACGGACTCGCACTGGGTGGGATTCACCTTGCCGGGCATGATGGAGCTGCCCGGCTCGTTCTCCGGGATGTGCAGCTCGCCCATGCCGCACCGGGGGCCGCTGGCCTCCCAGCGGATGTCGTTGGCGATCTTCATGAGATTAGCCGCCAGGGCCTTCAGGGCACCGTGGGCAAACACCAGGGCGTCCTTGCTGGTGAGGGCGTGGAACTTGTTCTCGTCCGGGGTGAAGTCCGCGCCGGTCAGCTGCCGAAGATAGCCGCAGACTGCCTCGTCGTAGCCCTTGGGGGCGTTGAGGCCCGTGCCCACGGCGGTGCCGCCGATGGCCAGACGGTGCAGCTCGTCCAGAGACGCCCGCAGCATCCGGCAGGGGGCCTCTATCAGCTCCCGCCAGCCGGAGACCTCCTGGGCGAACCGCAGGGGCGTGGCGTCCTGAAGATGAGTCCGGCCGATGCGGATCAGGTCGGGATACGCCTTTTCCAGCGTCTCAAAGGCCGCCGCCAGACGCTCCGCCGTCGGCAGCACATCCTGCTCCACCGCCAGCGCCGCCGCAATGTGCAGCGCCGATGGGAAGGTGTCGTTGCTGGACTGAGAGGCGTTGACGTGGTCGTTGGGATGGAGCTTCACGCCCCGGTCCGCCGCCAAATGGGCGATGACCTCGTTGACGTTCATGTTGGTCTGGGTGCCGCTGCCGGTCTGCCAGACCACCAGGGGGAACTCCCCGTCCCACTTGCCGTCCCGGATCTCCTGGCAGACAGCGGAGACGGCCTCCGCCTGCTCCGCCGTCAGCTTGCCGCAGTCCCGGTTGGCCCGGGCGCAGGCGTCCTTCAGGTAGGCAAAGGCGGTGATGATCTCTTTGGGCTGGCGCTGGCCGCCGATCTTGAAATTCTCCAGGCTCCGCTGGGTCTGGGCGCCCCAGTGGCAGTCCGCCGGGACGGCGATCTCGCCCATGGTGTCGTGTTCCATACGGATGTTCATATATGCAGGTCCCTCCATTGCAGATTCGTTGGTATCCAGTGGTTCCCATTATAGCGGCAAGACCGCCGTCTTGCAAGGCAGCGGAAGAAAATTGGATTTTCCGGTTGCTTTTTCCCCGCTCTGTGCGTATAATAGAGACACTGTCCGCTGCAATCCAGGGCGGACGGAATACGGAGCGGTATCGAAGTGGTCGTAACGAGCTTGACTCGAAATCATGTCATTCATTCATAAAAAGTGTATATTTTTAACCTGGAGATGTACCCAAGTGGTTGAAGGGTCCGCACTCGAAATCGTGGTCGCTATCTGGTAGCTCCCTGACCGGAAACCCTTGATTTTACGGGGTTTTTCGGGTGTCTTTAACTGAATATTTTTCTTTGTTCTCCCCATCAGTTCTCCCCGTTTTCTGAGGTGCTGATGTTGAGATAAATACGGAGACGTATCGAAGTGGTCATAACGAGAACGACTCGAAATCGTTTGATCCGCAAGGGTCCGTGGGTTCGAATCCCACCGTCTCCGCCAGAATGTCCGCCAGTAGCCGGTTTTCCCGGCTGCTGGCTTTTCTTTTTTAGTTCGGAGCAAGTCCCAAACCATTGAGCATCGCGTCAGCCGAAGTCAGCTTCGAGCTATAATCCAGATGTGCGTAAATGTTTGCCGTGGTTGAGAAGTCGCTGTGACCAAGCCATTCCTGAATCTGCTTCATGGGAACACCGTTTGCCAGAAGTAACGAGGCACAGCTATGTCTCAAGTCGTGATACCTGATGTGTCTCAGCCCATTTGCCTTGAGCAGCTTCGGAAAACTCTCAGTAACATAGTGGGGCTTAATTAGATCACCAATCTCGTTTACGCAAACATAACCAATGTAGTCCTTGATATAGCTGCGTCCGCACAAACGACGGTTTTCCTGCTGTTCTTCTTTTAGGGCGAGAAGTCTTTCTCTCATGAAAGGAACAAGCGGGAGCGTTCTCATACTCGATTTGGTCTTGGTGGTGTCGGATGCGACCAGAACGCGCTTGCCGTCCAGGTCACAAGAAGTAACTGTGTGACGGATGGTGATCGTGTTCTGCTCAAAGTCAATAGCATCCCATTTCAGACCGATTGCTTCACTCCGGCGCAGACCGTAGAATGCGCCAAACAGAATAGGCAGCTCAAGTTTGCTTCCTTTTGCAGCCTCAAAAAGAGCGTTGACCTCATCGGCATCATAGAAGCTGCCGACATAGCGATCTTTCTTCGGCCGCTCGACCTTGTCAGCCGGGTTTACATCAATCAGGTCAATCTTCACGGCATACTTGAGAGCCTTGTGAATGTTGGCATGATAATGGATGACCGAGGAAGCACTGACGCGCTGGAGTTCCTTCATATAGAACTCCTACAATAATAATTACGGTTTAAGGCGCGGCAGCCAGCCGCGTCTTTTTCCATCTCAAAGCCGAAGCTGTTAGAATGAGAGAGTAAATGGCCTGACAGTTAAGACCTT
>NZ_JBQHUP010000032.1:0-29389 GCF_052065175.1 Dysosmobacter sp. HCP28S3_G4
AAGCAGAGAAATAATGGCTATTTTTTCGCTTAAATTACCTTAACCAAGTGCAAATAGCGGCTAATACATTGAGCAGGAACAGGACAAAGGCTATTATTCAGAGGTTCCCTAGCTTTTTATGAGAATACCAAGTATAATAAACCGTGGGAAACAGGATAAAATCTGACTAATATCCTGAGAATAAACTTTGTCCCAAATTATGTGGCTATTGTACCGAAAATGACGTGTTTTCAAGTGTTTGAAGGGAAATTTTACTGATAGAGACAACACAACGAGTGGGGTTACACCAACAAGATCCTGGACCTCATCGCCCACATGTACGCGGTGGATCACGCCTGATCCCTTGAAAAACGACAAAACGGGACCCCGGCCAAAGCCGGGGTCCCGTTTATTCTGTCCTGTTTCAAACAGTCCGTATGGATGCTTATTCCTCGCCGGTCTCGATCAGGCCGTAGCCGCCCTTGTTGCGGCGATAGACGATGGACAGCGTATTGTCCTCCTGGTTGCGGAACACAAAGAAGGAGTGATCCAGCAGGTTCATCTGCAGAATGGCCTCCTCGGGGCTCATGGGCTTCACGGAGAACCGCTTGGTGCGGATGATGTCAAATTCCTTCTCCTCCGCCACTTCAAACTCATCGTCAGGGGCAGGCGTGGGGAACGCCTCGCTGCGCAGGCGCTTGGAGAGCCGGGTCTTGTTCTTCAGGATCTGGCGCTCAATATAGCCGCAGGCCGCATCCACGGCTCCGCGCATATCTCCGTCCGGAGCAGACCGCTGGGCACGGAGCAGGGTGCCGTTATTGCCCCGAATGGTGATCTCTACAGAGCAGAGATGGGTCTTTTCCACGGAAAAGGTCACGAAAGCAGAGGGCTCCTCCTGAAAATAGCGATCCAGCTTGCCGATCTTCTTCTCGGCGTAATCCTTGATGGAATCGCTCAGGGAGACTTTCTTGCAGGAAAACGTACACTTCATACCTATCGCTCCTTTCGTATGCCAGAGAGGGCTTCCCCTCTGTAAATTCAGTATAGCACAGAAGCCCTCTTTTGAAAAGAGGGCTTGTCATCAGTTTTAAAAAAGTTCAAACTCCGGTCCGCCCATTGCCTCTCCCGCATTTTCGCAAAAAAGGGCCGCCGGCCAAGGAATGGCGGGCGGCTCAAGCGGGTGGGATATTGGAAAGCTTCCGATATCATAGTAGCGCAGATCCGGCGGGATTGCAACCGAAAGTTTTGGCGAACCGGCACTTTCTTTGGCGAATTTGGGAGACTGCTCCAGCGCCGGAGCGCACAAACGCGGGATGCCCCTTCCCAAAGGGCATCCCGCGCGGTACATGCTGACACGAATGGCTGCGGTCATTTTGCCGGCCGGAGATTCACTTTCTTCTCCGTCCGCCCCGCTTACCGTCGATGTTGCGGTTCAAGTCCGCCATCTTTCCCTCGGAGGCGGTCATGAACTTCTTCAGCTTGTCCTCAAAGGACAGGTCGCCGGAGGGGGGCAGCGGCTGCTGCGCCTGGGTGAACCGGGGACCGCCGGAGGGGCGGACCGGTGCGCCGGTGGGACGCTGCTGTCCGGCCGGACGGGGCGGCCGCTGGCCGCCGGTGCGCGGCTCCTGGGGCAGCGCCTTTTTGATGGAGAGATTGATCTTCCCGTTCTCCGTGGAGAGGACCTTCACCTTGACCTCCTGACCCTCCTGCAGAAAATCGTGGACGTCGTTGACAAAGGTGTTGGCGATCTCCGAGATGTGTACCAGTCCGGACCTGCCGTTCCCCAGAGAGACGAACGCGCCGAACTTCATGATGGATGTGACTTTTCCTTCCAGAATGCTCCCGACCTCAGGCTCCATAAAATTTATGCTTTCTCCTTCCGCGATGTTTCAAAAAACCGGATGGTTCCGCGGCGCTCCGCACACACCGGAAGGCCGCTTCAGCCGGTCAATTGCTGGTGTCATAGATGACTTTCTCGTTGGGGTCCACCAGCCCCAGCTCCCGGCGGGCGATCTTTTTCATTTCCTCCTCGCTGCCGCCGTTATCGATGCCCTCCTGCAGCTGATCGTTTTCCAGCTGCTGGGCCTCCACTTTGGCCTCGTACCGGGCCTTTTCCGCCTCCGCCTGGGCCACCTGGCCCCGCAGATGATGCAGCTGGCCGCCCAGGGCCGCCAGCAGGACGAGGATCAGGACCTTTGTGAAAAAGCCGGCCTTTGCCCTGGGCTGCTTTGTTTTTGCCGCTCTTGCCATGGTTCCCGCCTCCTCTGGTGGAATGGAGGGCGGATATCCCTCCAGTGTTTCTTATTGTATAGCATTTTCGAGCAAAATAAAAGAGATTTTTGCATCGGATCCCGATTTTTTTGCAAAGTGCCGCCGCGCTCCGGACCGGAACCGCTAGCAGATGAAGAGTCCAGGCCAGCGTATCCGCCCAGAACTCCCACACCGGACGCAGCAGCGCCGACAGCAGTCCGAAAAACAGCATGCCGCCGCCCAGCAGTCCCAGCAGTACATACAGCCGGGGGACGCCCTCCACGCGCCGGAGCAGAAACAGAAACACCGTCAGCAGCGCCGTCAGGCAGTAGGCGCCGTCGGTGAGCCAGGTGAGACGGGGATGGCGCAGGCGCAGGGGCCGCAGCAGGTCATAGAGCAGGGCGATGCCGCCGCCCAGCAGGATGGACTGGCCGAATGTCAGCAGCTGAACGGAGATCTCATTTTTCATATCAGCCGAACAGGCGGCGCAGCAGTCCGCCCCGGGACTGGTCCGCCTCCTCATAGGCGATGGCGTCCACCCGGCCGTCCACATGGAGCTCTCCGCCCTCCAGAGACAGCTGTCCGATGTGCAGCCCTTCGCCGGTGATGGTCAGGATGCCGGCGGTGGTGGACATGACGATGCCTGTCTCGTCAAAGCGCTCCACATCCTCCACGCCGGTGATGGTGAGGCGTTCCCGGCCCTCCAGCTCCAGGCGATGGCTTCCGGCGGTAAAATTCGCGGCATAATCGTTGTTCATCAGTCCGTCCCTCCCCTGACGCCAATGTATGCGCCGGGGCGGGGGGATAGAACGGTCAGACCTCCCGGTACAGCGCCGCGGCCTCCGCCTGGCGCACGTTCTCCTGGACGGACAGCACCTCCACGGTGACGGTCCGCATCCCGAACCGCATGGAGATGGTGTCACCCACCTTCACCTCGTAGGAGGCCCGGGCGGGCCGGCCATTGACGGTGACCAGTCCGTTGTCGCAGGCCTCGTTGGCCACGGTCCGGCGTTTGATGAGCCGGGCGGTCTTCAGGTATTTATCCAAACGCATAGAGGTCATCTCCTTATGGCAAGGCTGCCGGCACGACCTCGTACCGGCAGCCGCAGTCGATCACGCGCAAAACCCCGTCGCCGCTCATGCGCCTTTCGCCTTCAGCGAAAGGCGCCAAGGAAAAGGGCCAGGAAAAACCTACGGTTTTTCCGGTTGCTCTGCCCGCAGGGCAGAGCAATGTGCCGGAATCATTTTTCCGGCGGCGTGTACGTCGGAAAAATACCGATGCCCCAGCCGCCCTGGGCGGCGACACCAGTTCGCAGACTGGTGGTGGGGGTTCTAAAGGGGGAGCCTGCTCCCCCTTTATTTAGAAACGGCGTCCTTCAGCGCCTTGCCGGCCTTGAACACGGGCACGACGGAGGCGGGGATCTCGATGGCCTCCTTGGTCTTGGGGTTCCGGCCGGTACGGGCGGCCCGCTTCTTCACTTCAAAGGAGCCAAAGCCCACCAGCTGCACCTTGTCGCCCTCTTTCAGAGCGCCGGTGATGGTCTCCAGCATAGCGGATACGACAGCCTCGGCGTCCTTCTTGGAAACGTCGGCGGAAGCGGCGACGGCATTGATCAGTTCTGCTTTGTTCATAGTGTTATCCTCCTGTAAATTTTGATGCTTGCTCTTTCGCGTCTTCTATTCTTAACGCAGGGAGCGCCTGCTTTTAAGACTCACTCTTCTTGGCCCGGTCCCACAGAGACAGCAGCTCCGCCTCTGTCAGGCCGTCCAGGGGCCTGTCCCCCGCCTGCTCCTCCACGGAACGGAACCGGCGGGCAAATTTGTCGCAGGAATGGTGGAGAGCCTCCTCCGGGTCGATGCCGTGGTCACGGGCCACCTTGGCCGCCATGAACAGCACGTCGCCCACCTCCTCCGCCACGCCGTGGGGCGCGCCGGCAGGACGTCCGGATTCCACTGCCTCCCGCAGTTCGCCCACCTCCTCGGTGAGCTTGTCCAGTGCGCCCTTCTCCGAGGGCCACCGGAAGCCGGCCTTGGCGGCCTTTGACTGCATCTTCTCCGCCCGCCACAGGCCCGGCAGGGTCCTGGCCACGGCGTCGATGGCGTCGGCGGTGGAGGACTGTCCCTTCTCCTTCCGCTTCAGGACCTCCCAGTTTTTCAGGACCTGCTCGCTGCCGTCCACCTGGACCTGGCCGAAGACATGAGGATGGCGGTACACCAATTTCCGGCAGACGCCGTCGACCACGTCCGCCATGGTGAAACCGCCCTTTTCCGTCTCGATCTGGGCGTGGAACACCACCTGCATCAGCACATCCCCCAGCTCCTCGCAGAGCCCGGTCATGTCGCCGTTGTCGATGGCCTCCACCGCCTCGCAGGTCTCCTCCAGAAAATTCCGCCGGATGGACTGGTGGTCCTGCTCCCGGTCCCAGGGGCATCCCCCCGGTTCCCGGAGTAGCTTCATGATCTGGAGAAGATCACTGTAATCGTATCTCTCTTTACATTGAAAATCTACCATAAGTTGCCCGCCTTTGCAAGAAAAATAAATATTCACACAGAAGTTTCAGAAAAATTTCATTTCAGATGCAGGATCCGGATGATCGCATCCCCTTTTTTGATATTTTTCACGTCTTCCGCCCGCAGGATCCGCAGGGCGATCACCAGGATGAAGTACACCGCCACGCCGGCCGCGATGCCGCCCATGGTGGCGACAGCGTTGGCCATGTAGCCGGACATTCCCCCGGACAGTGCCCGGTCCAGGAATCCCCAGGTGGCCCAGGCCGCGCCGCCCATGAGGGCAGAGGCCAGCGCTGGCTTTGCGAACATCTGGATGTAACGGGGCTTCAGAGGAGAGTATTTCCAGACGAAGAACATGTTCAGCGCCGCGATGACCAGATAGCAGCAGAAAGAGGCGACAGGCGCGCCCTGGATGTTGATGTCCGGATTGCCCACCAGGAAGTAGTTCAGGATGATCTTCGTCAGACCACCCACGATCACCGTGAAGATGGGCAGCATCTCCTTGCCGTAGGATTGGAGGATGGCGTTGGTCAGGCTCATGATGCAGATAAAAATGCACACCAGACCCAGGATCCGCAGATGGGGGCCGGCGGCCAGGGCGTCCTCATACTGCATGGGATACAGCAGCACGCAGATGGGGGTGGACAGCACGCTGAGTCCCACGCCGCAGGGCAGGGCCAGCAGGGCGATGAGCCGGAAGGCGGAGGACACGGTGCGGGCAGCTCCCTCGTGGTCCCGGCGGGCCAGGGCCGCCGCCACGAAGGGCAGCAGGCTCATGGACACGGGGTAGACGAAGGACGCCGGCAGGTTCACCAGATCCATGGCCATGGTGTACTGGCCGTTGAGAGCCAGCGGCGTGTCGCTGAGGAAGCCGGAGATGGACTTCAGCTGTCCCAGGACGATCTTGTTGTCCACCAGGGTGATGATGGCCATGGCGGAGTTGCTGATGGTGATGGGGATGCCGATGGAGAGGACTTTCTTGATGATGGTCCCGCTGCCGGAGGGCACATCCCGGGAGACCCCGGCGCTGCGGTGGCAGGCCAGATAGCCCATCAGGAACAGCATGGACACCACGGTGCCCGCCGTGACGCCCAGAATGGCGCCCGCGGCGCTGACCTCCACGCCGAAGCCGATCTGCAGGACGTACCATGCCAGCGGCAGGCCGATGCCCAGCTTGAACAGCGCCTCCAGGATCTGGGACTCCGCCGTGGGCAGCATGTTCCCCTGTCCCTGGGTATAGCCCCGCATACAGGACAGCAGGCACACGCAGAACACCGCCGGCGCCAGGGACCGGATAGCGAGGCTGGCCAGTTCGTCCTCCATCAGCACCGCCAGCTGGTCCGCCCCGCAGAACACCAGCAGGAAGCCCGCCAGTCCGATGACCACGAACAGCCAGATGGCGGTGCGGAAGATCTTCCGCTTCTCGTTCTCCTTCCCCAGGGCGTAGGCCTCGCTGGTGAGCTTGGAGATGGCCAGCGGCAGTCCGGCGGTGGAGATGGACAGCAGGAGGTTATAGATGTTGTAGGCCACGGTGAAGTGGCTCTTGCCCTCGCTGCCCAGGATATTGCTCAGGGGGATCTTGTAGAAGAACCCGATGCCCTTGACAATGAGGTTACCGGCGGCCAGAATGGCAGCGCCCGCCAGGAAGGATTGCTTTTTATGCTGTTTTGACATGGATGGATTACCTCAAATCCGGAAATCATACGAAACCCTGATAAAAACCTCAAGGGCTTTTATCGTGGGAAGCGCGGAGGATTTCAAATGAAAGAATTTCATTTGAAATCAGTATCCGTCACAGTTTTCTGCCGCAGTCCCGGCAGAAGACGTCGCCGGGCTCCGCCGCGCCGCCGCACCAGGGGCAGACGCTCCGCCGGGCGGACTGGGGCAGACGGGCCTCCAGATCCGCCGTCTGCCGCTTCAGCTCATCGATGGCCCGCAGCTCCGCTACCAGGTCCTCCGTGGGAACGGGCGACCCGGTGTGGGTGTCGTACATCATCCCGCCTACCCGGCGCAGATGTTCGTCCGTCCGGGCCCGCAGTTCCGCCAGCCGGCGGCGGAGCCGTCCCTGGTCCACCAGCTGTCCGGCCAGCTCTCCGGCGGCCCTGACGGCCTGCTCCGCGCTGTCCAGAAGATCCTGTCCGTTCATAGCGGTGCCTCCTTTGCTGTGTACATTCTTATTCAGGCGGCAGGGAAAATACGCCCATGCCGTCCAAAAACGCTGCGGCTCCGGTCAGTAGGAAAACGTGCTGCCGCCGATGAACTCCCGGATCAGGGAGTTGGCGGGGACGTACTTCTCATCCAGCGGCTCGATGCGCTCGTAGGCCTTGAGAATGCTGTCCGCCTCCGGATACTTCCCGGCGGGCACCTTCTCCAGCAGCGGCACGATGAAGGGCTTCAGCACGGAAAACTCGCAGGCCAGGGAGGAATCGAACATCAGGTTGGCGTTCTCCTTGTAGGGGGAGATGTACAGCTTCTCGCCCCGGCGGACGTTGGGCCACATCTTCAGGGTGAAGTCCGCGTCGCTGCCCCGGAACTTGTAGTCCCGGACGATGCGGCGGCACAGCCGCAACCAGGCGTGCTGGAACACCACGGTGCCGTCCTCGTCCACCACGTTGCTGCGGGCGGCGATATACAGCTTGAAGGCCTTGGGATTTTTGCCAATGATGACGTCGTTCAGGGCGTGGATGCCCTCGAAGATGGCCAGCTCGTCAGGTCCCAGCTTCAGGGGCTGGGACAGAATGTCGGAGCGCATCTGCCGGGCGAACTCGTACTTGGGGATGTGGATGGTCTCCCCCCGGTCCAGCATGGAGAAGTGCCGGTTCAGCAGGTCGATGTCCAGACAGAAGGGGGATTCGTAGTCGATGTTGCCCTCCCGGTTCCGGGGAGCGGTATCCGGGTCGATGGTGTTGAAATAGTTGTCCATGGAGATGGTGTGGGTCTCCACGCCGCTGTTGTCCAGGACTTCCTCGATCTTCAGGGCAGTGGTGGTCTTGCCGGAGCCGGAGGGACCGGACAGCAGCACGATATGGGATTCACTGCGGTGTTCGGCGATCCGTCTGGCGGCGTCCTGGATCTTCTTGGCATGGGCGGCTTCGCATTCGGCCACGAAGGCCGCCGGGTCCGAGCGGATGGATTCATTGATCGTTTTCAGAGAGTATGCCATCAGTTGGAAGCTCCTTTCAGATCGTTGTAGAAGGCGGCGAATTCCGCCTGGTTGGACTGCCACTTCTCCGGCCGCCGGATATACTCCAGGGGGTATTTCAGGTTGAAGGCCCGCTGGATGTGGTTGGTGCCCGGTTCCACCATCTTGGTGGAGCCGCCGGCGCCGAAGGACAAAATGGAGCAAAGCTCCGACATGATCTGCACGTTGTACCAGCACTCCGCGCCGGGACGGCACCAGCCGATGTTCTCGAAGCTGCCGGACATATACTTCTGCCGGTAGAGATAGTAGGGCGCGTAGCCCGCCTGCCGCAGGACAGGCTCGGCGTAGTCCAGCATCTCCGCCACCTCCTCCGGCGCGGGAATGGCCAGACCCTGGTTCAGGATGGCGCTGCCCTTTTTCAGCGCCAGGGTGTGGACCGTCACATTGTCCGTCCCGAAGGACAGACAGGCGTCCAGGGACCGGCGGAAGCCCTCCGGCGTGTCCTCCGGCAGGCCCGCGATGAGGTCCATGTTCACGTGTTTGAACCCCGCCGCGTCCACCAGCTCCATGGCCCGGCCGATGTCCGCCGCCGTGTGGCAGCGGCCGATGGCCCGCAGCACGTGGTCCTCCATGGTCTGAGGATTCACGGACACCCGGCTGACGCCGTGGCGCTTCAGCACCGCCAGCTTCTCCGCCGTGATGGTGTCCGGCCGTCCCGCCTCCACGGTGATCTCGTCGCAGACGGCGGTGTCAAACGTCTCCTCAAAGGCGGACAGCACCCGGTCCATCTGGTCCGCCGTCAGGGTGGTGGGTGTCCCGCCGCCCATGTAAAAGCTGCGGGCCCGCAGTCCCTGCTCCCGGACCATCCGTCCGCCCGCCCGGATCTCGTCGATCAGGGCGTCCACATAGGGCGGCACCAGGGAGAAGCTCTTCTCCACGGACTGGCTGACAAAAGAACAGTAGGCGCAGCGGGTGGGACAGAAGGGGATGCCCGCGTAGACGGCGATGTCCGCCGGGCCCAGCTCCCGGGCGGCCCGCACCGCCACGGAGCCGGTCTCCGCCGCCAGGGCGGCCCGCTTGGGGGTGACGAAATAGTCCTCCTCCAGCATGGCCGCGGCCTCCCGGGGCGTCTTTCCCTTCTCCAGAGCCCAGGTCACCGGCTTGTCGGGACGGACGCCGGTAAGCATCCCCCAGGGGGGCGTGACGCCGGTGGCCTGCCGGGCCGCCAGGAAAAAGCCCCTGGCGATGGCGTGGCGGCGCTGGCCCTCTTTTTCAAAGTCCGTGCCGGTGAGACGGCAGCCGCAGCTGTAGGCGGCGGTCTTTCCGTGCCAGAACAGCTCCACCGTCACGCGGCAGCAGTCATCCTCCCGCAGGGAGATGATGGCCCAGGCGTCGTCCCCGGGCTGGACAGGCTCATAGACCGGCAGCTCGCCGGGGAACAGATTCATCAGGCTCTGCTCCACCACGTACCGCTCGTCGTGGCCCTTCAATACCAGCTTCATGGCTCAACCCCGCATAGCCTGGATGAGATAGGGGTTCCGTGCCCGCTCCGTATCCAAGTCGCTGGTCTCCATGTGGCCGGGCAGGACGGCGTAATTGCCCTCCAGCTCTCCCAGCCGCTTCAGGGAGGCCATCATCTGCGTCATGCTGCCGTCGGCGAAGTCCGTCCGTCCGCAGGAGCCGGCAAACAGCGTGTCGCCGCAGAACAGTATATTTTCACACTGGAGAGTTACAGAACCTGCGGAGTGGCCGGGGGTGTGCAGCACCCGGATGTCCAGGCCGCCCAGGGCCACATGGTCCCCCTCTCCGTAGAACTTCACAACGGGGAGCCGGCCGGCGGCCTCCAGCTGGTCCTCCAGCTGAAAGAGCCGGGCGTCCGTGCTGTGGAAATCGGTCCGGTGGATATAGACGCTGAGCGGCGGCAGGGCCGCGCACAGCTCCAGCACGGCGCCGGTGTGGTCATAGTGTCCGTGGGTCAGCAGGATGTGGGACACCTGGACGTCCAGCTTCCGAAGGGCGGCCAGGATGCGGTCAGCGTCCCCGCCGGGATCGATGACGGCGCAGAGCTTGGTTTTTTCGTCGATGAGCAGATAGCAGTTGGTGCCGATGGGGCCCACCTGCAGAACTTTGATTTCCATGGAACACCTCCAAGAGAGATAGGAGTGAGGGGATAGGGGTTACAGCTTGCCCTCGGTGTCGAACAGGATAGTGACAGGGCCGTCGTTCAGGGAATCCACCTGCATATCGGCGCCGAACTCACCGTGCTGGACGTCGAAGCCCCGCTCCCGGCAATGGGCCATGAACTTCTCGTACAGAGGGATGGCCTGGGCCGGTTTGGCGGCGCCGGTAAATCCGGGACGGCGGGAGGAGGTATCAGCGTACAGGGTGAACTGGGACACCACCAGCAGCGCGCCGCCCACCTGCTCCAGATTGAGATTCATCTTCTCATTCTCGTCCTCGAACACCCGGAGGTTGCAGATCTTGTCCGCCAGCTTGACGGCAGTGTCCTCCGTATCATTGGGTCCCACGCCCAGCAGGACCAGATATCCCCGTCCGATCTGTCCGTTGACCTTTCCGTCGATGGTGACTGAAGCATGGTGGACCCGCGTAACAACTGCGCGCATAAACAGAAACCTCCTGAAAGTGAATGGTAGAAATTAAGGAAGCGCCAAAAACGCCCCCGCCCGCTGCTCCCGCGCCGCAGCGCATCGGCTTCGCCCGCCGGGGGAAGCCAGGGAAAGGGGGCCAGGGGGAAACCGTGGGTTTCCCCCGGTTCTTTTGCCCATCAGGCGAAAGAAGGAGGGAGGGGCCAGGGAACCGTAGGTTCCCGGTTCTTTTGCCCATCAGGCGAAAGAATCTGCCGTAATCATTTTTCCGGCGGCGTGTACGTCGGAAAAATACCGAGACTCCAGCCGTCGGGGGGCGGCGGCACCAGTGACGCGGCGTCACTGGTGGTGGGGGTTCCTCAAGGGGGAGCCTGCTCCCCCTTGAATTATCCCGCTGGCCGCATGACCTTCAGCACGCCGGAGACCTGATTCAGCTTGTTCATGATCTCCTTGAGATGCTTGCCGTTGATGACGTTCATCTCGATGTGGAACATGGCGAAGTTGTCCTCCGTGCTGCGGGACTGGATGCCCAGCACAAAGGCGTTGGACACGGACAGGGCGGCGGAGATGTCCAGCAGGAGGTTCCGCCGGTCCTTACACACCAGCTCCACGGAGGTATGATATTTCTCGTTGACGTCGGTGCCCCAGGAGACCTTGATCCACCGGCCCTTCTGGTCCGGGGCGTTCCGGCGCTCCGGACTGGCGTTGGGGCAGTCCGCCCGGTGGACGGACACGCCGTAGCCCCGGGTGATGAAGCCCACGATCTCGTCGCCGGGCACCGGGGTGCAGCACTTGGAGAACTTCACCAGACAGTTGTCCAGCCCCTCCACGATGATGCCCTGCTCGCTCTTGACCTTCTTGGGGCCGGGGGCCGCCGGCTTCTCCTCCGCCGGCTTCTCCTCCGCGGCGGCGGCCAGGGCGGCCTTCTCCGCCTGCTGCTTGGCCACCCGGTTCAGCTCGCCCTGCATCCGGCTGACGGCCTTCTGGGCGGTGAAGCCGCCGTAGCCGATGGCCGCGTACAGATCGTCCAGCGAGCCGTAGGACACCCGCTTCAGCAGGTTGGGCAGCACCGCCGGGTCCAGCACGTCCTTCATAGGGATGCCGCAGTGCTTCAGTTCCGCCTCCATGGCGGCCCGGCCGTTGACAATGTTTTCCTCCCGCTTCTCCTTCTTGAACCACTGGCGGATCTTGCTGCGGGCCTCGCTGGACTTGGCGATCTTCAGCCAGTCCCGGCTGGGGCCCTTGGAGGCCTTGGAGGTGATGATCTCCACGATGTCGCCGTTGCTGAGGGTGGAGTCCAGGGTGACGATGCGTCCGTTGACCTTGGCGCCCACCATGCGGTTGCCCACGGCGGAGTGGATGGCGTAGGCGAAGTCGATGGGCGTGGCCCCGGCGGGCAGGTTCTGCACGTCGCCGTTGGGAGTGAACACAAAGACCTCGTCGGAGAACATGTCGATCTTCAGGGAGTGGATATACTCCTCGGCGTCAGTGCCCTCTTGGTTCTCCAGCAGACGGCGGACCCACTCGTAGCGGCCCTCCGTGCCGGAACCCACGCCGCCCTGCTTGTACTTCCAGTGGGCGGCCACACCGTATTCGGCGATCTCGTGCATCTCCCGGGTGCGGATCTGCACCTCGAAGGGAATGCCGTCGGTGCCCATGACGGTGGTGTGCAGGGACTGGTAGCCGTTGGGCTTGGGGGTACCGATATAGTCCTTGAACCGGCCCAGAATGGGCTTGTAGATGTCGTGGATGACGCCCAGAACGTTGTAGCAGTCTCCCACGTTCTCCACGATGACACGAAAGGCGAACAGGTCGAAGATCTCATCCAGGGACTTGTTCTGGTTGAACATCTTCCGGTAGATGGAGTAGGGGTGCTTCATGCGGCCGTAGACCACGTGCCGGATCTTCAGCTCCGTCAGCCGCTGGTCGATCTGGTCCTGGGTCTTCTTCATGAAGGCGTCGTATTCCTTCTGCTTGACGGACAGCTTGGAGACGATCTCGTCAAAGCCCACGGGGTCCAGATATTTCAGGGACAGGTCCTCCAGCTCCCACTTCATCCGCTGCATGCCCAGCCGGTGGGCGATGGGGGCGTAGATCTCCATGGTCTCCAGGGACTTCTGCTTCTGCTTGGCGGGAGACTGGTACTCCATGGTCCGCATATTGTGGAGCCGGTCGGAGATCTTGATGAGGATGACCCGGATGTCCTTGGACATGGCGATGAGCATCTTCCGCAGATTCTCCATCTGCTCGTCTTCCTTGGTGGCGTACTGGATGCGGGTCAGCTTGCTGACGCCCTCCACCAGCTCCGCCACCGTGGGGGAGAACAGCTTGGCGATCTCGTCGTGGGTGGCGGCGGTGTCCTCGATGCAGTCGTGGAGCAGGGCGGCCTCGATGGACTCGCTGTCCAGCTTCAGCTCCTCCGCCACGATCTGGGCCACGGCCAGCGGATGGATGATATAGGGCTCGCCGCTCTTGCGGCGCTGGTTCCGGTGGGCGTTCTCCGCGTACTCGAAGGCCGCCCGGATCTGGCCCAGGTCCGCTGAGGGATTGTAGTCCCGAACGGTGGCCTCCAGCTTGTCGTACTCGTTTCGGATCTGCTCGGTAGTCGTGATCATCATGCTCATGCTCACCTCAATTCTTCCTTGGAACGGGATCGTCCAGCCGCTCCAAATAGGGGCAGGCGGCCAGATTCACCTTTCCATGGGCGGGGATCAGACGCAGACGCAGGCGTCCGGCGTCGTGGTCCATGTCCAGAAGGCCCCGCTCTGTAAACACCTCCAGCGCCAGAACGGCCCGGAGGAAGCTCTCGTTTCCGCCTGCCGCGGCAGCCAGCCGCCGCAGGAAAGGCAGCTCCGCGTCCTCCAGCTGGCTCTGACGGAGCTGATGGAGCTGCCGTTCCAGCAGCGTCCAGTAAGTTCCGAACTGTTCCCGGCTGGTCCGCAGCCGGGACCGCTCCTGGGGCGTGAGCCGCTCGCCTTCACAGCACCGGCGGCACAGATCCAGGTCCGCCGCCTCATGGCGGCTGGGGGTCAGGGAGGGCCGCAGGTCGATGAGCTGCAATTGCAGCGTGGTGGTGCCTCGGAAGGTGTTGGCCTGGAGATAGAAGGCAGCGTCCACCCGTCCCCCGGCGGTGAGGCCCAGCTCCTCCGCCGTGACGGAGAAGAAGATGGCGTCGAACCGGCAGGTGCCCTTGCTGAGCCGCAGCTTCAGATGCCGCCCCTGTCCCACGGTCTGGACCGCGTCCACCGTGGCGCCCAGCAGGGCGAACACCGGCCGGGGATTGCCGGAGCCATAGGGCTCCAGCCGGGACAGCTCCTCCACCTCGTTCAGCGTCACGCCGGCGGGGCAGCCGATGGCGGCGTCGATGTCCAGGGAGGACACCGGCAGCGCCCCGTCCATGGAGGAGCGGACGAACCGGTTCATCCTGGCCCGGAAGGCGCTGATATTCTCCTCCCGGATGGTGAAGCCCGCCGCCAGCTCATGGCCGCCGAATCCGTCCAGCAGGTCGGCGCAGCTCTCCAGCGCCGCATAGAGGTTGAAGCCGCCGTAGGACCGGCAGGAGCCCTTGCCCGTGCCGTCCTTCAGATGGATCATGAAGCTGGGACAGGAGTACTTCTCGCTGAGCCGGGAGGCCACGATGCCCACCACGCCCTGATGCCAGTTCTCGCTGGCCAGGACCAGGGCGCTGCGGGACTCCTCCGGCAGCTTTTCGATCTGGGCCACGGCGTCGGAGCAGATCGTCTGCTCCACCGTCTGCCGCTCCCGGTTCAGGTCGCACAGCTGACGGGCCAGCCGCTCCGCCTCCTCAGGGTCGCCGGTCTCCAGCAGCTCCGCCGCCAGATCCGCCTCGCCCATGCGTCCGGCGGCGTTGATCCGGGGCGCCAGCACGAAGCCGATCTGGATGGAGGTGACGGGCTTGCCCAGCAGCCCCGCCTCCTTCAGCAGGGCGTGGACGCCCACGAAATCCGTGTGGGGCAGGGCCTCCAGGCCCCGGGAGACGATGACCCGGTTCTCGCCGTCCATCAGCATGACGTCGGCGATGGTGCCGATGGCCGTCAGGGAGCAGTAGCGGTTGAACAGGGCGTCCGCCCGGCTCTCGCCCCCCAGGGCCAGCACCAGCTTCAGCGCCACGCCCACGCCCGCCAGATGGGGGAAGGGATACGTGCAGTCCTCCCGGCGGGGGTCCACCACCGCCACGGCGTTGGGCAGCGGTGCCTTGCACTCATGGTGGTCTGTCACCACCACATCCAGCCCCAGGGAGTTGGCGTAGTCCACCTCCTCGTTTCCGGTGACGCCGCAGTCCACGGTGACCATCAGGGTGGCCCCCTGGTCCCGGAGGGCGCGGATGGCGTCCCGGCTGAGGCCGTAGCCGTCCTCAATGCGCCGGGGGATATACCGCAGGCACCGGACGCCGCAGCGCTTCAGATAATCTGTCAGCACCACCGTGGCGGTGATGCCGTCCACGTCGTAGTCGCCGAACACGGCGATGGTCTCCCGGTCCGCGATGGCCCGCTGGATCCGGGCCACCGCCTTGTCCATGTCCCGCATCAGCAGGGGCGACAGCGTCAGCTTCCGCTCCCGGTCCAGAAACACCGCCGCCTGTTCCGGCGTGGTGACGCCCCGGGACGCCAGCACGGTGCTCAGCAGATAGGGGTATCCGGCGGAGCGCAGCAGGTCCACGTCCTGCTGCTTCGGCTCGCCGATCTTCCATTTCTCATACTTCAAAGGAGTTTCCTCCTCTCTCGCTCCTGTCCGGACGGGGTACAGCGGCCTGCCGCCTCCATCCGCCCGGCAGAAAAAAACTCCACGATAACTTTTTAATTATAGCAAACTTCCCGGCAAAGGTAAAGAAATTTCTGCTTTTTCAGGGTACGGACGGCGCCGGGACGCCTGGTCGGGAACATTTTTCGCCCGGGTCCGGAAAAAGATTTAAAACTTTTGTAACAAACGGGGCTGTCTTCGTTAACAAACCTTCTGTATCTTAATACTTGCAAGAGGCAAAACTTCTTTTTCATCCAATCTTCCGCAGACAGGACCAGCCGGACCGGCTGGTCCTGTCTGTCTCTTTTTCCGTTGGAGTGGCGCCGGAGGCGGAGGTGTGGTATAATGATCGGGAAAACTCATCAGAATGCAGAGAAGGAGGCGGCGCGAATGGCAAAGGTGGCGCTGGTGACGGGGGCGGCCCGGGGGATCGGCCGGGCCGTGGCGGAGGCTCTGGCCCGGGAGGGCTGTGACGTCTGCGTCAACTATATTCAGCATGAGGCAGAGGCCCGGTCCGCGGCGGAGACGCTGACGGCCATGGGCCGCCGGTGTCTGGTGGTTCAGGCGGACGTGGCGGACCCGGCGGCCTGCGAGGCCATGGTCCGGGAGACGGAGGCGGCGCTGGGACCGGTGGACATTCTGGTGAACAACGCCGGCATCTCCTACGCCGGACTGTTTCAGGATATGACCGACGATGACTGGGACCGGTGTCTGGCGGTGAACCTCACCGGCGCCCGGAACATGGCCCGGGCGGTGCTGCCCCACATGCTCCACGAAAAGGCCGGGGCCATCGTCAACATCTCCTCCATCTGGGGACTGCGGGGCGCCTCCTGCGAGGTGGGCTACGCCTGCTCCAAGGCGGGCATCGTGGCTCTGACCCGGTCCCTGGCGCTGGAGCTGGCCCCCTCCCACATCCGGGTCAACGCTGTGGCCCCCGGCTGCATCGACACCGACATGGTGCGGGTGCTGGATCGGGACACCGTCGACAGTCTCATTGAGGAGACGCCCCTGGGCCGGCTGGGCCGTCCGGAGGACATCGCCCAGGCCGTGGTCTTTCTGGCGTCGGAGAAGGCGTCCTTCATCACCGGCCAGGTGCTGGCGGTGGACGGCGGCTTCGCCACGGTGTAAAGTCCCGTTCCTATCCCCCTCTTGGAAACAACAGCGCCCTCCGAGGACAGCCATTGTCCGCGGAGGGCGCTTTTTCATCGTTTACACCGTTTACACTTTTCCGGGCACCGGCTGGCCCCGCATCATCACGCGGCCGAAGCACACCAGCGACCGTCCGCTGCTCTCCGGCAGCACCACGTCGGCGTCCGCCCGCTGACGGTTCAGGGAGAGCAGATACACCATGCCCAGGGGGTCCTTGTAATACTGCTTGCACACCATGGCCCCGTCCACGCAGAAGATGCCCACATCTCCCGCCTTCATGGGGTCCCGGTTCACGTACACCACGGAGCCGTCGGCGATCAGCGGCGCCATGGAGTCGCCCTGGATGCGGACGGCGAATTCCGCCCCTGCCGGCACGTCCTCCCCGGCGGGGATGAGGTCGTAGTCCTCTCCCATCACCGGCGCGGCATAGCCCGCCGCCGCGGGGGAACAGTACAGCGGGATGAGCCGTTCCTCCCGGTCCGGCCGGGCCTGCTCCATCTCGTCCCGGTAGGCACACAGCGCCTCTGCCAGGGAGTCCAGCGTGTCCCGTCCCACGGCGGGCAGGGAGCGATAGCGCTCCAGGAGCTTCCGCTCCCGTTGGGAGTAGACGGGCTGGACGCCGTGATAGCTGTCCCGGAACAGCATGTTCGGCTCCATCTTCAGCGCGTCGAACAGCCGCAGCAGAACCGTCTCCTTGGGGAAGCTAATGCTCTTTTCGTAGTTGCTCACCGCCGAGGGCGATACCTCCAGCTGCTCCGCCAGCTCCGCCCGAGAGATCCCCAACTCCTCCCGACGGGCCTGCAAACGCTCACCGAACCGCATCACAGACGCCTCCCTTCCTCTCACTGATGCCTTTATTCTATCGGATGTCACAGGACTTGTCAATTTGTTTTTACAAGAAACTTGTAAATTTATTCTTGACATCACAAGTTACTTGTGATATAACAGTCTTGTTCACAAGAAACTTGTAGAATTCTTGTGTTGTTACAGAGTTTCTGTCAATTCCTGCGGCAGGCCGCTTCTGTCAGTGGAAAATAAAAACGAAAGCGCTTGCTTTCGCAAGCGCTTTCGCGTGGTGGGGGAAGATGGATTCGAACCATCGAAGCCATAAGCAACAGATTTACAGTCTGCCCCATTTGACCGCTCTGGAATTCCCCCATATGAAATTATGGTGGAGCTGGTGGACGGATTCGAACCCCCGACCTGCTGATTACAAATCAGCTGCTCTACCAGCTGAGCTACACCAGCGGACCAGCAACAGTGATATATTAGCAGAAACCTGCCTTTTTGTCAACCACATTTTTTGCTTTTTTAGGAGGAATTTTTTTGACGTCATTCACACCCGAAATTCACACCCGGCGGGTCCTCTGTTCCCTCTGCGGGACGGAGATCGGTCCGGGCGAATGCTGCTGGGTCATCAACGGCGCCGTCATCTGCGGCCAGTGCCTGCCGGAATACGCCCGCCAGGATTACCGGCCCTGCCGGCGCATTGTGGGAGAGGAGGAACGTCTATGACTTTGCTGGAGCTTTCCACTACATATCTGGACAGCGCGGACCTGCTCCGGACCCGCATCCGGGAGCTGCGGCTGGCCCAGCGGGAGGCCGTGGACCCAGAGGTTGTCCGGCAGTTGCAAAGCCGCATCAGCGCCCTGGTGCCTCTGCTGAAAGAGATGCGGGAGCTGGCGGCCCTCACCGCCCATTACTACGACAGGGGGTATCACCGCAATGAAAAATACAGCCTCTAAGAAGCGGGTCATCGACTTCAACGCCGACCTCCAGGTCTGGATGCGGGAGAACGCGGAGGACAACTCGGAACAGCTGTCCCGGCTGAAGCGGAATCTCCGTCAGGCCCGGGAGCTGGAGCTGACGCCCCGGCAGCGGCAGGTGCTGGCCATGCACTTTGACCAGGACCTGTCCGTGACGCAGATCGCCCGGGAGCTGCACGTCAATCCCTCCACCATCACCCGGACCCTCCAGCGGGCCAAGGGACGGCTCCGCCGCTGTCTGCGCTACGGCTTCTGAGTCTGTCGTGAGGCAGGTGTGAAAATGCCTCTTGCGGTCCCGCCGGTTTCTCCGTATAATCAGGGAAGAAACATCGGAAACTGAGACCGATCACGAGGAGGGCCTGCCATATGTTTTATACGACCCTGCACCACCGCTGGCTGCGGCTGGCCGCCGCCGTGCTGGGCGAACTGCTCTGCGCCGCGGCTCTGAATCTGTTCATCGTGCCTCTGGGGCTGTACACCGGCGGCCTGCTGGGCCTGTGCCAGGTCATCCGGACGCTGCTGCAGGACCAGCTGGGCATTCTGTTCGGCACCTATGACATTGCCGGTATCCTCTACTATCTTCTGAACGTGCCCATCCTGCTGTTCGCCTACAAGACGCTAGGCCGGGGACTGGTCATCCGGACGCTGATCTGCACCACGGCCTACTCCCTGTTTTACAGCATCGTCCCCACCCCCGCGGTACCCCTTCTGGACGATACCCTCACCGCCTGTCTGCTGGGCGGCATCCTCACCGGCATCGGCAGCGGCATCGTGCTGACCTGCGGATGCAGCGGCGGCGGACTGGACATTGTGGGCCTGTGCCTCAGCAAACGGGGCAGCCAGTTCACAGTGGGAAAATTCAGTCTGAGCTTCAACGCCGTGCTGTACACCGCCTGTGCCCTGCTGTTCAGCCCCACCGTGGCCATTTACTCCGTCATCTACAACTACTTTACGGCTATCGTGCTGGACCGGACCCATCAGCAGAACGTCAGCGTCCAGGCCATGATCTTCACCAAGGAGGACGAATCCGCCCTGGGACGGTTCGTCATGGATAAGCTGGGCCGGGGCGTCACCTGGTGGAACGGCACCGGCGCCTATACAGGCCAGCCCGTCCATGTGCTGTTCGTCTGCCTGTCCAAGTATGAGATCGAAGAACTGCGCCATGCTGTCCACGCCATCGATCCCCATGCGTTCCTGGTGGTCCAGGAGGGCGTCCAGGTGGACGGAAACTTCCACCGGAAGCTGGACAATTGATCTGCCGATTGAAAAAGGCCGGAGGCCCAATGGGTCTCTGGCCTTGCCATATCGCCGTCTGAACAAAAAAGCAGGACATCCGAATCGGATGTCCTGTTATACTTGGAGCGGGCAACGAGGCTCGACTCGCTACCGGCATCCCACGAATCGCCGGAGGCGATTCGTGGGAGCCCTGCCGGACCTCTTATTTTGATGCGCTTCGCGCATGGGTGGAGGTAGCGAGTTCTCTCCGTCTGAACAAGAAAACAGGACATCCAAACCGGATGTCCTGTTATACTATGGAGCGGGCAACGAGGCTCGAACCCGCTACCGGCATCCCACGAATCGCCGGAGGCGATTCGCAGGAGCCCTGCCGGACCTCTTATTTTGATGCGCTTTGCGCATGGGTGGAGGTAGCGAGTTCTCTCCGTCTGAACAAGAAAACAGGACATCCAAACCGGATGTCCTGTTATACTATGGAGCGGGCAACGAGGCTCGACTCGCTACCGGCATCCCACGAATCGCCGGAGGCGATTCGCAGGAGCCCTGCCGGACCTCTTATTTTGATGCGCTTCGCGCATGGGTGGAGGTAGCGAGTTCTCTCCGTCTGAACAAAAAAACAGGACATCCAAACCGGATGTCCTGTTATACTATGGAGCGGGCAACGAGGCTCGAACTCGCTACCTCCACCTTGGCAAGGTGGCGCTCTACCAGATGAGCTATGCCCGCAGAACAGGATTAATTTTAACAGACGTTTCGCTGTTTGTCAATCCTTTTCCGCAAATTTCTCATCCATTTTTTTCGTTCTCTGTTCCGTCGGGCCCGGCGCTCTCTTCGGTGCTTCCTTCAGCGGTCTCTTCCGTGCTCTGCCCCGCTTCCTCTCCGGCGTCTTCCGGTTCCGGCTCCGGCACCTGCTCCTGCGTGCCGTCCATAATGAATTCCAGCAGGCCCGCCTTTCCCTCGGCGGGATAGTACGCCACCGTCCAGGGCGGCGTCTCCGTCAGGTCCCACTTCTCCCGGATCTCTTCCACGGTCTGCTCCACACGGGACGCGCTGTCCTCGTTCCAGTAGCCGATCCGCACCGCCAGTTCCGTCTTCTCCGCCATCAGGGCGGCGTTCAGCAGGTCCGGCAGGGCCGCCGTACTGGTGGCGTTCACCACCGCTTGGATCTGTTCCAGGCTCCGGCGGTAGCCCACCCGGACGCTGACCTCGTAGAAGCTCCGCTGGCGCTGGGTCTCAGAGGTGATATACTCCACGGCGTAGGCCCCCATGGGCGTCTCCAGCTGGACCTCGGAGGCCGCCCGCTCCAGATCGTCCGCCACCACGGTGTCGTCCTCATAGCCATAAAGCCGCAGGATGGCGTTCTCCGTGTGCTGGCCCACCAGCAGCAGCAGATCGTTGACGATGTCCTGATAGGACTCCGCCCGCATGGTATCCGCCGTGCCGCTCTCCCAATACTTACTGGAGTGCTCCTCCACCACGGTGTACTCCCGGTCCAGAAGGGAGGCGCAGCCTGTGAGCATGCAGGCACACGCCAGCGCCGCCAATATCCGGATCGCTCTCATACTGCGTCCTCCTCTCATCCATTTTGGACCGTCAGGCCGGTTGGGCATCAGTCCCGCTTTAATATCCCAGTTCCTCGTCCACCAGGACGACTTCGGCCTCCATGCCCATCATGGGCCCCCACAGGACCACCAGTCCCCGGCAGATGCGTCCCGGGCTCTTGCAGTCGTAGCAGCGGTCGCCCTTGACGGCGCAGGGCGTCTTGCACCCCAGGCGCTGGGCGTTCTTCGGGGAGGCGATGTTCCGCGCCCGCCACAGGGCCTCGTCATAGGTGGGGGCCAGCTTGTTGCGGCCGATGACGAAATATACCTTCTCATGGCCGTACAGCGTGGAGGCCACCCGGTTTCCCCCGCCGTCGATGTTGATGATCTCGCCGGTCTCCGCCAGACCGTTGGCGGAGGTGATGTACACCTGGGTGGTCATGGCCTGCTTCCGCTCCTCCGGACCGTTGACCCAGTGCCAGTGGACCTGATTGTGGGCGGCCAGCCGGTCATACAGTCCCATGTCCTGAAGCGTGACGGATCCGCCGAAGCCCACGGTGGTGCCGTCGATGGCTCCGTCCAGATAGGCGGCGGCCTCCTCCTTCGTGGCGAAGCTGCGGACGGTGAAGCCCCGCTGCTCCAGATTCTTTTTGACTTCCGTGAAATCTGCCATGATGTCCTCCCCGCGCTGCCGCGCTGCAATCAATATAGTAATGTATGGGTTCCGCCGCGGTCACGCCGCGTCAGATCTCATCTTTCTGATATTCTCCGAAGCCCTCGCCCAGCACGTCCCGGGCGTCCACCACGATGAGGAAGGCCCGGGGGTCCGTCTCATGTACCAGCTGCTTGATCTGCACGATCTCCTTCTGCTTGAAGGCCACCATCAGGATGTGCTTCTCCGCACCGGAGAAGGCGCCCTCGCCCCGCAGAAAGGTGACGCCCCGCTCCATGGCCAGGATGGCGTCGGAGACCTGCTTCCAGCGGTCCGTGACGATGTAGGCCACCTTGGAGGTGTCCATGCCGTAGAGCACGGTGTCCATCACCTTTGCCTGAACGAACAGGGAGATCAGGCCGTACAGGGCTGCCTCCACCCGGCCGAACACCAGCGCCGCCAGGGACAGGATGACGAAGTCCGGGATCAGCACCAGGTTGCCGATGGGCAGCCAGGGGAACTTCAGCTTCAGCAGCCGGGCCACCACGTCGGTGCCGCCGGTGGTGGCGCCCTGGGAGAACACGATGCCCAGGCCCAACCCCATCAGGGCTCCGCCGCAGAGGCCCGCCAGCATGGGGTCCATGGACGTGAAGGTGTGGACGGCGGCGATGGCGTCGATGGCCGCGGAGCTCAGCAGCATGGCAAACAGGGACGACGTCAGCAGATGCCAGCCGATAAACTTCCAGCCCAGCAGGAACAGGGGCACGTTCATCACGATGGTCATAATGCCCACGGACAATGCCGGGACCACGGCGTTGATGACCTGCGCCAGACCGGTGATGCCACCCAGAGCCACCTGATTGGGCGCGAAGAACCAATCGAAGGCCACGGCGTAGATGATGGAACCGATAGTAATGATCAGATATTGCTTCAGAACTTTTTTCATGGGTCAGCCTCTTTTTCAGATACAGTGATATTGCGCCGGACAGGGCGCTCAGTGCGTCCCCTCCAGGCCCTCGATGCCCAGCTGCTGCTCCTCGGAGTCCTCCTCCCGGACCAGCGCGCCGGCAGCGGGCAGGGCGCGGACGCGGTAGCGGGTGAGGTGGGTAATGGGTGTCTCCTCCACCGGCCGCACACGCTCCAGTTTATAGTGTTTTTTCAAAGTCATGACCGCCACGCCCTGGGTGGACCGGGTGGTCTTGGGGGCCAGCAGAGCGGTGTGGAAGATCAGGCACCGGGGTTCCGTGGAGTACACCGCCAGTTCCCGGTCTTCCGTCAGGGGCAGGATGCAGGCCAGCGGCGACTTGTCGGAATAGGCGCCGGTGAGCTTTCGGCGGTTGGACGTGGTCTGATAGGCAGACAGGGCCACCCGGGCCGCCTTGCCGTTCTCGAAGAAGAACAGCAGCCCGCCGGAGTAGTCTCCGGGCAGCACGGCGGTGAGGACGCTCTCCCCCTCGTCCATGCCCAGCTTCGCCGGGAGATAGTCCCCCAGGACGCTGGCCTTGGCGTCGTCGAAGTCGCTGACCCGGTTCTTGTACACCTGGCAGCGGTCGGTGAAGAACATGATCTCCGCGTTGTTGGTCGTCTCGAAGGACTGGCTGGGGCCGTCGCCCTCCTTGTACTTCTGCTCGCTGCTCATCCGCAGGGACTGGGGCGTGATCTTCTTGAAGTATCCCTGCCGGGACAGGAACACCGTGACGGGATAGTCCGCCGGGGCCTCGTCCTCCACCGCCTCCGGCAACTCGTGTCCGTAGACGATGGCGGTGCGCCGGGGCTGGGCGTACTTGTTCTTCACTGCCGTCAGCTCGTCGATGATGATCTTCCGGATGCGCTTGGGGCTGTTGACGGTGTCCTCCAGGTCCTCGATCTCGTCCCGCAGGGCGTCGGTCTCCGCCACCCGCTTCAGGATATACTCCTTGTTGATGTTCCGCAGCTTGATCTCCGCCACGTACTCCGCCTGGATCTGGTCGATGCCGAAGCCGATCATCAGGTTGGGGATGACCTCGCTGTCGTTTTCCGTCTCCCGGATGATCTTGATGGCCTTGTCAATGTCCAGCAGGATGCGCTTCAGGCCCTTCAGCAGGTGCAGCTTGTCCTTTTTCTTGTTCAGGACGAAGTACACCCGCCGCCGGACGGACTCTGTGCGCCAGGCGGTCCACTCGCTGAGGACCTCCCGGACGCCCATGACCCGGGGCATGCCGGCGATGAGGATGTTGAAGTTGCAGGAGTAGGTGTCCTCCAGGGTGGTGGCCCGGAACAGCTTGGCCATCAGCTTGTCGGGATCCACGCCCCGCTTCAGGTCGATGGTCAGCTTCAGGCCGGAGAGGTCTGTCTCGTCCCGCATGTCGGCGATCTCTTTGGCCTTGCCCGCCTTGATCAGCTCCGCCACCTTGTCCAGAATGGCCTCGATGGTGGTGGAGTAGGGGATCTCGTAGATCTCAATGAGGTTCTGGTCCTTGACATAGCGGTATCTGGCCCGGACCTTCACGCCGCCCCGGCCGGTGTTGTACACCTCCCGCAGGGCCGCCGGATCGCAGATCAGCTCGCCGCCGGTGGGGAAGTCCGGCGCCAGCAGCGTCTCCGTCAGGTCGCAGTCCGGATTTTTCAGATACGCGATGGTGGTGTCGCAGACCTCCCCCAGATTGAAGCCGCAAATCTGGGACGCCATGCCCACAGCGATGCCGCTGTTGGTGGACACCAGCACATTGGGGAAGGTGGTGGGCAGCAGCGCCGGCTCCTTCATGGTGTTGTCGTAGTTGTCCACGAAGTCCACGGTGTCGCTGTCGATATCCCGGAACAGCTCCGCGCAGATGGAGGCCAGCTTGGCCTCCGTGTACCGGGCGGCGGCCCAGGCCATGTCCCGGGAGTAGACCTTGCCGAAGTTGCCCTTGGAGTCCACGAAGGGGTGCAGCAGGGCGCCGTAGCCCCTGGACAGACGGACCATGGTGTCGTAGATGGCGGCGTCGCCGTGGGGGTTCAGCTTCATGGTCTGTCCCACGATGTTGGCGGACTTGGTCCGCGCCCCCGTCAGCAGGCCCATCTTGTACATGGTGTACAGCAGCTTGCGGTGGGAGGGCTTGAAGCCATCGATCTCCGGGATGGCCCGGGAGACGATGACGCTCATGGCGTAGGGCATATAGTTGGTCTCCAGCGTGTGGGTGATGGGCTGTTCCACCACCTCCGCGTGAAGTCCCATGACGTTGGGATTGTCGATATGATGGGTCTTTTCCTCAGGCTGTTTCTTCTTAGGCATTTCGATCCGTTCCCTTTCGGTAGATGTACCAGCAGCCCCCGCCCAGGAACACGGCGCCGCCGATGATGTTTCCGATGGTCACCGGCAGGAGGTTCCCCAGCAGGACGTCCGCCGCGGACAGCTCCGCCCCGGCCAGGACGCCAGCCGTCAGATAGTACATATTGGCCACGCTGTGTTCAAAGCCCGCCATGACAAAGGCGGCAACGGGGAAAAAGAGGGCAATGACCTTGCCCCCGGCGTCGGTGGACGCGGCGGCCATCCAGACGCCGAGACACACCAGCAGGTTGCACAGGATGCCCCGCAGCACCGCCTGCTCCGGCGGCAGGACCTTGCCCATGGCCGCGGAGATCAGGAAGTCCTCTCTCCCGGCGAACACCCCGCCCCACACCGCCATGGCGGCCACTGCCGCCGCGCCGGTGAAATTGCCCATGTACACCGCGCACCAGTTCCGCAGCATGGCCCCCGGCGTGATGCGCCGGTCCAGCAGGGAGATGGCCATGAGACAGTTGCCGGTGAACAGCTCCGTCCCGGTGAGCACCACCATGGCCAGCCCCGCCGGGAACACGCATCCGGCGATGAGCCGCCGCAAAGAGAGGTTCGTCACCTCCATGGACGCCCAGGTGGACGCCACTCCGGCCAGGGCGATGAACGCTCCGGCCAGGATGGCCGATATCAGCATCTTTCCGAAAGGCAGCGCCGCCTTCCGCTGACCCACGCCCACGAAGCTCTCACGCACCTCCGCCGGCGCCAAAAATCGTTTTTCCATATTCTTCTCCATTCGTTGAGGGATCCCTGTTCACTGGGGATGCTTCTTTGCCGCCAGCACCGGCAGGACGCCCAGCAGGCCGATGACCGGCAGGCCCAGCATCTGCGTCATGAGCACAAAATCCCGGTCAAAGCTCACGAAGTGCCCCAGCAGCACACCCACGGGCCAGACGGCAGCGTTCACCAGAAACAGCACGCCCTGTATCCGAGCCCATTTCTTCCGCGTCTTTAGGGACACGCCCCGCCTCCGCCACGCCGCCGCGCCGGTCTTTGCCGCAAGGCAGCCCGCGCCCAACAGGAGGGACAGTCCGGTGATCCAGGCGTACAGCGCCGTCAGAGTGGGAAAATCGTCCCAGAAAGCATTCAAAAGCGAGATGGCCAAGATGGCTTCCGCCCATAGATACGCCAGTTTCCCCTGCAGCCCCTCCAATTTCTGATTTAAAGAACCCGTGTCCTCTGCCCCCTATCCTACGAAATATCCGCCATCTCCAGATACTTGTACCCGTTCTCTGCAATGTGGTCCTTCCGCCCCTGGAGGTTGTCCCCCAGCAGGAGGTCAAATACCGCTGCGGTGCGCTCCACGTCGTCGGGCTGGACTTTGATGAGCCGCCGGGTGGCAGGGTTCATGGTGGTGAGCCACATCATGTCCGGATCGTTCTCGCCCAGGCCCTTGGACCGGTCCACCTTGACCTTCTTCCCCTCCAGTTCCTTCAGGATGTCCGCCTTCTCCTTGTCGGAATAGGCGAACCAGGTTTTCTCCCCGCAGTTGATCTCGAACAGGGGCGTCTCCGCGATATACACGTAGCCCTCCCGGATGAGGGTGGGGCACAGCCGGTAGATCATGGTGAGGATCAGCGTCCGGATCTGGAAGCCGTCCACGTCGCCATCGGTGCAGATGACCACCTTGTTCCACCGGAGGTTGTTGATGTCAAAGGAGGCCAGGTCCTTGACGTGCTTGTCCTTCACCTCCACGCCGCAGCCCAGCACCTTCATCAGGTCGATGATGATGTCGCTCTTGAAGATCCGGGCGTAGTCGGCCTTCAGGCAGTTCAGGATCTTGCCCCGGACGGGCATAATGCCCTGATACTCCGCGTCCCGGCTCAGCTTGACACTGCCCAGAGCGGAGTCGCCCTCCACGATATAGATCTCCCGCTTCTCCACGTCCCGGGAGCGGCAGTCCACGAACTTCTGGACCCGGTTGGCGATGTCGATGGTGCCGGACAGCTTCTTCTTGATGTTCAGCCGGGCCACCTCGGCCTTCTCTCTGGCCCGCTTGTTGATGAGTACCTGCTCGCCGATCTTCTCCGCGTCGAAGGGGTTCTCGATGAAGTAGACCTCCAGGTTGGAGCGGAGGAAGTCCGTCATGGCCTCCTGGACGAATTTGTTGGTGATGGCCTTTTTCGTCTGGTTCTCATAGGAGGTCTGGGTGGAGAAGTTGTTGCTCACCAGCACCAGACAGTCCTCCACGTCCGCCCAGGTGATCTTGCTCTCGCTCTTCTGGTACTTGCCGTTCTGTCGGAGATAGCCGTCGATGGCGGAGACAAAGGCGGACTTGGCCGCCTTCTCCGGAGAGCCGCCGTGCTCCAGCCAGGAGGAGTTGTGATAGTGCTCGATGACGTTGACCTTGTTGGAGAAGCAGCAGGCGGCGGACAGCTTCACCTTGTACTCGTCCTTGTCCGCCCGGTCCCGGCCCTTCCGCTCGCTCTGCCAGAACACCGGTGCCGTCAGGGCGTCCTCCCCTGCCAGCTCCGTCACATAGTCCGCGATGCCGTTCTCATAGAGGAATTCCGTCTCCGTGAATTTCCCCGGCTCCTCCTCGTTCCGGAACCGGAAGGTGACGCCGGCGTTCACCACCGCCTGCCGCTTCATCACGTCGGCGTAGTACTCCGCCGGGACGTCGATGTCCGTGAACACATCCAGATCCGGCAGCCAGCGGGTGCGGGTGCCGGTCTTTCTCAGCTGGTTCCTGGGCAGGGGCTTCTTCTGCAGCTCGCCCACGATCTCGCCCCGCTCGAAGTGGAGGCTGTACTCCAGGCCGTCCCGCCAGACGGTGACGTCCATGTATCGGGAGGCGTACTGGGTGGCGCAGGCGCCCAGACCGTTGAGCCCCAGGGAGTACTCATAGTTGTCGCCGCCGGTGTTGTCGTACTTGCCGCCGGCGTACAGTTCACAGTACACCAGTTCCCAGTTCCAGCGCTGCTCCTTCTCGTTCCAGTCCACCGGGCAGCCCCGGCCCATGTCCTCCACCTCCACGGAGCGGTCGGCGTACCGGGTGACGGTGATGAGCCGTCCATGGCCTTCCCGGGCCTCGTCGATGGAGTTGGATAAGATCTCAAAGACCGCATGCTCGCAGCCGTCCAGGCCGTCGGAGCCGAAAATAACGCCGGGCCGTTTCCGGACCCGGTCCGCCCCCTTCAGCGTGGAGATGCTGTCGTTTCCGTAGTCCTTTTTTCTGCCTGCCATCCGTTGTCCTCCGTTTGCTTCAGTCACAGGGCATACACGCCCATTTTTTACTACTGGGCATTGTATCATACCTTTTCCGCCGGTTCAATATCCGTTCTCCCCGAAATTTCGCCCTTTTCGGCCCCCAAAGGGCCTCTGTTGCACAAATCCCTCCGGATCTGTGCCTGTTTTCGAAAAATGTTGTTGCGCAATGTTTTTCATAATTCTTCGGTCACCTTGACAAACCATTCCCAACACAGGGTTTTGCACATTTTCCACAGAGTTTTCCACACCGTTATGTCAACTTTAAAATTCCTGAAAAAGTTCCGTGTGCTCCATGATACGCCGCCGCTTTCCGCGGCATGATAAAATCCGCCAGGACCGGCCCCGCAACAAATTGTTGCTTGACAGTCCCAGCGGCGTTCTTTTACCATGGGAGCGAGGTGATGACAAATGACCATCGGAGACAACCTGCGCGCCCTGCGCGCAGACAGCGGGATGACACAGGAACAGGTGGCGGAGCAGCTGGGCGTGACCCGTCAGACGCTGTCCAGCTACGAGTCCGGACGGACGCGGCCGGATATCGACATGCTGGTGCGTCTCTGTCAGGTCTACGACACCGATCTGGACGGCATCGTTTACGGGCAGGCCCGGGTGCTGAAGGACCTGCGCCGGGTCAGGCGGACGGCAGTCGCCCTGCTGGCCCTGCTGGTGGGGCTGACGCTGCTCAGCTCCGGGCTGCTGTGGTCCGCCAACCGGTTCTTTCCTGTCAGCCAGGGGCTGCTGACCCAGGACGGGATGGCCGTGTTTCAGCAGCACAGGCGTCTGACAGAGGCGTGGGAGACGGCGGACGGGATCATCCTGGCGGTGTCTCCGGCGGGCTTTCTGGTGCTGCTGGTGTTGACGGCTGCCGGACGGCGCCGCATTCCCGTGCGGCAAAAGCTCCTCTATATGGCGGCGCTGGCGGCGGGCCTTCTGCTGGCCGCCCTGCCCTTCGCCGTCACGGATCCCGTATTTCCGGAGATCAACTATCTGCTGACGCCTCTGCACGTTATTGCGCGGATGCTGCTGTTCTTCGCCGTATCGCTGGTGATGGAGCTTGTGCGGAGGCGGACCGCCGTGCCGGAGAAGCGTTAGGACGCGGCCCGTGTCTGCCCATGGAAAAGGTCCCCATGCCAATGGCATGGGGACCTCAGGCTGTCGAAA
This sequence comes from Dysosmobacter sp. HCP28S3_G4, assembly GCF_052065175.1. Classification (NCBI taxonomy): domain Bacteria; kingdom Bacillati; phylum Bacillota; class Clostridia; order Eubacteriales; family Oscillospiraceae; genus Dysosmobacter; species Dysosmobacter sp. HCP28S3_G4. The sequence goes on from NZ_JBQHUP010000032.1 coordinate 29,260, forward strand.
AAGTCGAGCATAGCTGGGTTTTTTCGCATTTATATGGTAAAATAAGCATGGGTGATGAAAGATGCTTGAACGAGGGAAGCTGGATCGTGGAATCGTAGAAATCGTGGATACAGAAAGTTTGGTGCCGAAA
>NZ_JBQHUP010000033.1:0-29194 GCF_052065175.1 Dysosmobacter sp. HCP28S3_G4
GAAATGGAATGACTCTGCCCATTTCCTATTTTCGATTCTATTTTCCCGAATATGTGCTGAAAACCCGGTTGCCGCCTAATTGCGCAACCGGGTTTCTCGACAGCCTGAAGAGTCCCGCCTTTTTAAAAGGCGGGGCTCTTTTCAGTCCGGCTGTATCGCGCAGGTGGAATAGCTCTGGGCGTACCAGTCTGTTTGGAAAAAGTCCGTGGCCAGGTCCGCGTAGGGGTAAAAGTTCCGGTAGGTGGTGAGGTATGTCCGCAGGACGCTGCACAGATAGATCCAGTCATCCTCCGCTATCTGCGCGTCGTAGGCCATGTAGCCGCCCCGGTCCCGGGAGAAGAAGGGATAGCTGAACACCATGGAGGGAAGGGTGGAGGGTCCGAAGAAAAAGTCCTCATGGATCTGGCTGCCGATCTCCGGATGGCTGAGATACGGGATACCGTCCTCCGTCCAGAAGACGCCGCAGGTGACGTTGGAGATGTTGGCGTTGGTGTCGGTGTCCAGCTGGGCCAGCATCCGCCAGTTAGACCGCAAGGCGTTTTCGTTCAGGTGGAAGAACTCATAGATCCGAAAGGTCCGGGGGCCGGTCTCCACATAGACGGTGTCGAAGCCAAAGGCCCCGGCGCCTTTTCTGGAACCGGCGGCGCCGGTCTCGCTGCTGTCCACCACGCACCGGCTGGCATTGGACAGCTGTCTGATCTCCTCCTCCGGCAGGCGGTCCAGCAGCGCCTCCGGGAAGCCCAGACCGGCGAGCCGCTCCTGAATGGCGGTGGTCTCCGGAGAGACAGTCTCCGGGACCGGCGTTCCACGGGCGGGCAGATGATTGGCCCAGACGGCGCAGAGCAGGATCATCACCAGCAGAGACCCCAGATACAGGGCCGACACGCGGCCGGGACCACACCGCACGGGAGCGGCACGGACGCTGTACCCGAAGCCCTCCAGCTCCTCCGAGACCCGGAGCATGGAGAGGACGATGCACACAAAGGCGGCGATCATGGGGATGACTCCCAGCCAGCCGATGTCCGGCGCCAGCAGGCCCAGCAGCACCAGCACGGCGTACCACACCGCCGCCCACAGGGCGGGACGGCGCTGGGGCGTCTGCTCTACCTCCCGGGCGGCCTGGGTCAATCCGAAGTGGAAACATAGGAACAGCGCCAGCGTCATGCCGATGAATGCCGCCGCCGCCCAGACGTTGGGGACGGCGCCGGACAGGGACGCGAAAGGCGTGGCGTCCAGCACGAAGGAGATATACAGGGAAACTGCTTTACAGATACTGATAAACCAGGCTGTCCGGAACCAGCGGTTGTTGTTCCGCAGGGCCCGGAAGCCCAGATAGATCTGGACGGCCCCCACGGCGGGGAGGAGGTACTGGAGATACCACAGGTTCAGGGTGAAGCTGGTAAGACACAGGCCCAGCACGATGCGGGCGATGGCGTCCCGGAAGGGCGTCACCTCCCGGACGGCCTCTTCCGGAGGGGGCAGTTCACTGAGGGACGTGGCGATGGAGCAGTCGAATTCATCCCATCTCTCGTTCACAGTCCGTCACCTCCCAACTCCTGGCGCAGCTTCTGCCGCAGACGGTACAAGCGCCCCTCGATGGCCCGCTGGGACATGCCCAGCTCCGCGGCGATCTGGGCCACTGGCTGTAAGTAATAGTAGCGCCGGTAGAACAGCTTCCGGTCCAGGGACGGCAGCCCGGCAATGGCCGCTTTCAGCTGTTCCATCCGCTCCTGATGCAGCAGCGCCTGCTCCGGGGGGGCGGGGGCCTGGGGCTCGGGCTGCTCCGCCAGATGCTTTTCCCGGCGGAGCCGGGCCTTCAGATGGTTCAGCGCCGTGTTTCGGGCCGTCGCCGTCAGATAGGCGGACAGACCGCCTTTTTGGGGATCGTAGCCGTCCAGCCGCTGCCAAAGGTTCAGCGTGACCTCGCTGTAGCAGTCCTCCGCGTCCTGGGGGTCCCGGAGGACGCCGCAGATGACGTACCGCAGCAAAGGCGCGTACTGGGCCAGCAGGGCTTCCATCCCGGCTTCCCGATGGGATCGCAGCCGCTCCAGCAGTTCCGCGTCTGACAATGCCGTCCCCTCCTTTCTCTCTGTCTTTACCCTATTATACAACCGCCGCCGGAAAAACCCACGAAAAAAGTCCGCCCCGCAGTTCAGGACGGACTTTTTATAAAAAGCGGGGTTCGCCCCGGAACCTTACGCCTGGGTGAGGTCCTCCAGGAACGCCCGGACGGCGTCCCCCGGCGTGGCCCAGCTGGTGACCAGACGGATGCAGACGTGCTCATCGTCCACGGCGTGGTCGATGCGGAAGGCATAGCCCAGAGATGCCAGACGCTCCGCCGTCCGGCGGGGGAGAATGGGGAAGAGCTGGTTGGACTGGGGCGTCCAGGCGAAGGGATGGCCAAGGGCGGCGATGCCCTCCGCCAGCGTCTCCGCCGTCCGGTTGGCGTGGCGGGCCAGCTCGAAGTACAGATCATCCCGCAGCAGCTCCTGAAACTGGAGGCCCAGCAGCCAGCCCTTGGCCAGCATGGCGCCCTGCTGCTTGATGATCCAGCGGAAGTGGGACTTGGCGTCATCGTTCACCAGCACCAGCGCCTCACCGAACAGGGCGCCGTTCTTCGTGCCGCCGATGTAGAACGCGTCCGTCAGGGCGGAGATGTCCGCTGGAGTCAGGTCATTGTCCCGGGCGGTCAGGGCGGAACCCAGCCGGGCACCGTCCAGATAGAGGTACAGGCCGTGCTTCCGGCAGCAGTCGCTCAGGGCGGACAGCTCCGCCTTCGTGTAGACCGTGCCCACCTCCGTGGTGTCGGAGACGTACACCAGCCGGGGCAGAACCATGTGCTCCGAGTCATGGGCGTTCAGCACCTGTTCCACCAGGGCGGGGGTCAGCTTGCCGTCGGGAGTGGGGACGGTGCAGACCTTGTGGCCGCCGGCCTCGATGGCGCCGGTCTCATGGACGCTGACGTGGCCGGTCTCCGGGGCGATGACCGCCTCGTAGGGCCGCAGCAGGGCGGTGATGACCAGGGCGTTGGCCTGGGTGCCGCCCACGGCGAAGTGGACCTCCGCGGCGGGGGCGGAGAACCGCGTCCGGATCACATCGGCGGCCTCCTCGCAGCAGCGGTCCAGGCCGTAGCCGTCGAACTGGGTCGTGCCGGTGTCAGCCAGGGTTTGCAGGATCCGGGGATGGGCGGTCTCGCTGTAATCGTTCGTAAAACTGTACATGAAATAAGACCTCGTTTTCAGGATGTTTTGTAGGGCAAAAAAATTTCTCGGAAGAAATAGAATTAGACCTTGCAATCATAGCGCGAAACGGGGCATAATGCAAGCAGAAGAAATTTTGTAAAACGTCCCGGGAGCCGGAAACTTTTTACCGGTCCGGAACGTCTGAATCATGGACTGACAACAAAGGAGAACATGCGTGATGAGGAAAGTATTTGCTGTGCTGGGCGCGGTTTTGCTGCTGACGGGACTTCTGGCGGGCTGCGGCACTTCGGGAAACGCCGCGGGCAGCGGCAGCCAGAGCGTGGACCTGACGGCCTTCTGGGAGGCGGAGGAGGCCAAGTACCAGTGGGGCGAGAACTATTTCGCGGAGCTGGATGATGAGCTGATGGAGAACTACTACCCCGGCATTCAGAACGTGGCGGTGCGGCAGCTGATCACGAAGGTGCCCATGATGTCCGCCGTGGTCAATGAGATGGTCTTTGCCGAGGCGGAGACGGAGGAGGACGCCGGAAAGCTGGCGGACATCCTCCAGCAGCGGGTGGACGATCAGGCCTCCGGCGGCGCTTGGTATCCGGAGTCCATGGAGGCGTGGAAGAAGGCCCAGGTGGTGACCAACGGCCGGTATGTTGCCATGGTGGCCCTGCGGGAGAACCAGGACAAGGTCGTGGACGATTTCAACGCACTGTTCGCATAAACGAGGTAAATGCGGAGGCTGGCCCCCACCGCTGTCAGACAGCGGTGGGGGCTGCGGCTGTCGATAAACCCGGAATGGCAGGAAAATGGGAAGGAAGGGTGTGCGCGGGGAACCCAGGAAGGGTGCCCTGCGCCATTCAAATCAATAGATTTCAGAACTTTTTGAAAGTTCTGAAATCTTAAGCAGCTTGGCAAAAAGCTTTTTGCCAAGCTGCGTCCCCACCGCTGTCAGACAGCGGTGGGGGCTGCGACGCTCTTGGTCAGGAAAGGAGAGAAAGGGATTGGTATTCAGCAGCCTGACGTTTCTGTTTTTCTATCTGCCGGTCACACTGCTGGTGTATTTTCTGGCGCCGCTGAAATGGCGGAATTTGGTGCTGCTGCTGGTGAGCCTGTTTTTCTACGGCTGGGGAGAGCCGGTGTACATCGCCATCATGGTGCTGTCCATCCTCATCGACTACACCCACGGGCTGCTGGTGGAGAAGTACCGGGCCAATGACCGTCTGGCCCGCTGGTTCGTGGGAGAGTCGGTGGCGTTCAATCTGTTGCTGCTGGGCTTTTTCAAATACTGGGACTTCTTCGCCGTGAATCTGTCCCGCATCCCCGGACTGGACATCCCCGTCCTGGGACTGCCCCTGCCCATCGGCATCTCCTTCTTCACCTTCCAGACCATGAGCTACACCATCGACGTCTACCGGAAGGACGCCCCGGCCCAGCGGAACATGGTCACTTTCGGGGCCTTTGTCACTATGTTCCCCCAGCTCATCGCGGGCCCCATCGTGAAGTACAAGACGGTGGCGGCGGCGCTGGACCACCGGGTCAACACCTGGGAGGACTTCGCTTTGGGCGCCCGGCGATTCTGCGTGGGCCTTGCCAAGAAGGTGCTGCTGGCCAACGCCATCGGCGCCCTGTGGGACGCCTCCCTGGCCGCCCAGGGCACCGGGGATCTGACGGTGCTGGGGGGCTGGCTGGGACTGGTGGCTTATTCCTTCCAGATCTACTTCGATTTCTCCGGCTACTCGGACATGGCCATCGGCATGGGCCGGATGCTGGGCTTCCGGTTCGACGAGAACTTCCTCTACCCCTATCTGGCGGACTCGGTGACGGATTTCTGGCGGCGGTGGCACGTCTCCCTGACCTCCTGGTTCCGGGAGTATCTGTATATCCCCCTGGGGGGAAACCGCGGCGGCACCGCGAAGACCGTCCGGAACATTCTCATCGTCTGGCTGTGCACCGGCTTCTGGCACGGCGCCAGCTGGAATTTCCTCCTGTGGGGCCTGTATTTCGCCGCCTGGCTCCTGCTGGAGAAATACGCGCTGAAGAAAGTCCTGGGCAGGACCCCCGGCTGGGGGAAGCACCTGTACACGCTGATCGTGGCGGCGGTGGGCTGGGGCATCTTTGCCATCGACGATCTGGGCCGCTGCGGGGCCTATCTCCGGATCTGCTTCGGCGGCGGCGCGGTCTGGAGCGGTCTGGACCTGTTCCATCTGCGGAGCTACGCTGTGACGCTGGCGGTGCTGGCGGTGGCCTCCACCACCCTGGGCCGGGACCTGTGGAGGAGACTGCCGGAGCGGGCGGAGAAGGTCCTGACGCCGGTGCTGATGCTGATGTCTCTGCTGCTGTGCACCGCCTATCTGGTGGATGGCAGCTACAATCCATTTCTGTATTTCCGGTTTTGAGGAGGGGAGACCATGACAAAAGCATACAGCCGCCTGGTGGCGGCGGTGTTCTGCCTGTTTTTGGGCGGGATGCTGGTGTGGTCCCTGCTCCTGCCGGACCGGGACCGGTCCGAGGCGGAGAACCGGACGCTGGCCCAGTGGCCGGCATTCTCCTGGGCGTCCCTGCGGGACGGCAGCTATACGGAGGCCGTGGAGGAGTACTTCTCCGACCAGTTCCCCCTGCGGGACCAGTGGACGGGCCTGAAGGCCCGGGCGGAGCAGATCATCGGCAAGCGGGAGTTCCACGGCGTCTATCTCTGCGACGATCCGCTGTTCAACAGCGGTACCCTGATCTCCAGAGTGGACACGCCCGACGCCGCATTGGTGGAGAAGAATCTGGGATACGTGACCGCCCTGACGGACAAGACGGACGTCCCGGCGTATCTGGGACTGATCCCCTCCGCAGCGGAGATCTGGCAGGACCGGCTGCCCGCCGGGGCGGAGAGCTGGGATCAGGCCGCGTTCCTGAAGCGCGCGGCGGAGACGGGCGTGCCGGTGGTGGATTTCCGTTCCATCCTGTCTGCCCACGCAGATGAGTATATCTTCTACCGCACCGACCACCACTGGACCAGCCGGGGAGCCTATTACGGCTATGCCGCCGTCATGGAGGCCCTGGGCCGTGGAGCAGAGACGCTGCCCATCACTCACTTTGCCCCGGAGCCCGTCAGCGGCGATTTCAACGGAACCCTGTACTCCCAGTCCGGCGTCCACTGGCTGGAGCCTGACTACATGCAGTTCTGGGTCCCGGAGGAGGGCCTGACCGTCACCTCCTGGCGGTCCGGCGCACCGGAGACGGCGGCGCTGTACGACAGGACGTATCTTGACCAAAAGGACAAGTACTCCGCCTTCCTGGGGGGCAACCAGCCCCTGTGCGTCATCCAAAACGAGGCGCTGCCGGACGGCGGAAAGCTCCTGCTGGTGCGGGACAGCTACTCCGATTCCCTGGCGCCCTTCCTGAGCCAGAGCTTCTCGGAGATCCATCTGTTGGACCTACGGTATTACCGGGCCTCGGTGGCCCAGTACGCTGCCGAAAACGACATCGACGCCATTTTGGTGCTCTACAGTGTCCCCAACTTCGTGACGGACCGGAATCTGGCCTTCCTGGGACAATAGCGCAGAACAAACACAGCCGCCCCCGTTCGGGGGCGGCTGTCTCGCGCTCAGAACAGCTTTTTCAGAGAATCCATGGCGCCGGCCACGGTGTCGGCGGTGAGCTTGCCCTTGACGCCGGCGGCGATCTGCTTCACCACGTCGTCCGGCAGGTCTACGCCCAGAACGGTCTCCACCGCCTTAATGGGGTCCTTCTGGAACTGGGCTTTCAGGGCCGGGTCCTTTGCGATCTTCCCCACGATCTCCTCAATCTTTGCCTTGATGTCCATTGAAATGGCTCCTCCTTATTCCTGTTCCACGATCTCCGCGTCGGGGGCGTTCTTCTGCACGGACGCAATGCCGTTCAGGCAGCCCGCTTTGGCCTTGTAGCCCTCGCCCACGGCGATGATCTGGCCGTTGGTGGCTTTGAGACGGAAGCGGAACTCCCCGGCCTTGTCGGTATAGACCTCGAACTTGGGATGCTTCTCCTGGGCGAAGCCCTCCACGGTCTGATCTTCCACTGCGGCGGCGGGCGCGTTTTTCTGGACACTGGCGATGCCCTTGCGGCAGGCATCCTCGGAGGAATATACCTCAGAAGTGGCGATCACTTCGCCGTTTCCCGCCTTCAGGTCAAACTTGATGCCGGTATTGGTTCTGCGAATGACGAATTTTCCCATGTTCTGCCTCCTGTATTCAAGAAGAATTGAATATCCCGGGACCGATAGAGGGATAGACGCCCCCAATCAACGGGGGGATAACTCTATCATAACTGAGACCATGAGGAAAAGTAAGAAAAAATGACGAAGAAACGGCGAAACGGCGGCATTTCGCCGCCGTTCAGAACCGCTTGCGCCGCTTCCGCTCCAGATTCGGGTCCCGCCGCTGAAAGGGCTTGTCGATGAGGATGATGTCGTCTCCGATCCGCTGGATGCATTCCCAGGGGATGTAGAACTCCTCGCCCCTGCCGAACAGGCCGAAGAACCGGCAGGGGCCGTAGACGATGATGGCGCAGACCTGGCCCTCCGGGATCTTGACGTCCACATCGGCCACAAAACCCAGCCGGCAGCCGTCGCAGATATTGATGACCTCCTTGCACCGCAGATCCCGCATCCTGCACTGCATAACGATCCCCCCTTGCCACAGGGTATGCGCCCGGTGGAATGTCCTATGAGGGAATCGATCTCCGCGAAAGTGACAAAACGAGACAGTATAGGAAATTCGCCTGCGGACCATACTGGAAACAGGAAGTCACGGATGCGGAGAAGACCGCCCGCAGGGGCCGTCCCGCGCCGGGACTTCACATTCCAGACCGCGCGCCCATGGGGCGCATGGAGGCTTTTATGCAGGGGAAAGTGGAGATCTGCGGCGTAAACACATCCAAGCTGAAGGTGTTGAAAAGCGAGGAGACCATGGAGCTTCTGCGGCGGTACAAGGCCGGGGACATGGACGCCCGGCGGCAGCTCATCGAGGGGAATCTCCGGCTGGTGCTGTCCGTCATCCAGAAGTTCGCCGGACGGGGCGAGAACGTGGACGACCTGTTCCAGGTGGGCTGCGTGGGGCTCATCAAGGCTATCGACAACTTCGACACCAGTCAGCCGGTGCGGTTCTCCACCTACGGCGTGCCCATGATCGTGGGCGAGATCCGCCGCTATCTCCGGGACAACAGCGCCATCCGGGTCTCCCGCAGCATGCGGGACACGGCCTACCGGGTGCTCCAGGTCCGGGATCAGCTCATCGCCCGGGACCAGCGGGAGCCCACGGTGGAGCAGATCGCCAAAGTGCTGGACATTCCCAGGGAGGAAGTGGTGTTCGCCATGGACGCGGTGGTGGCCCCCGTCTCCCTCTACGAGCCGGTGTACTCCGACGGCGGGGGCGACGCCCTGTGCGTCATGGATCAGGTCCGGGACAACCGCAACACCGACGAGAGCTGGATCGACCACATCGCCCTGAAGGAGGCCATCCGGAAGCTGGATGACCGGGAGAAGCGCATCCTGTCCCTGCGGTTTTACGAGGGGAAGACCCAGATGGAGGTCTCTGCCGAGGTGGGCATCTCCCAGGCCCAGGTCTCCCGCCTGGAAAAGGGCGCCATCAACACCATCCGCAAGAACCTGTGAGGGGCGGAATGCCGCCGGAGGACCGTCTTGAACGGCCCTTCCGGCGGCATCTTCATATCCTGGGCCAAAGGAGCTGCCTTGCCAGGGCGGGATCGTCTGTGATGATGCCGTCAGGCTTCGCGGCTGCGGCTCTCCGCAGATCCGCGGGGGTATTTGCGTCCCAGATGAGGAGACGCTTCCCGCAGCGGTGGACCCGGACGGTCAGCTCCGGCGTGACGGCCCGGAGGGCGATGCTCAGGGCGTCGGCGTCGGTGAGGGATCCCAGGTCCTCCGGCACCGAGGACGCCACCAGGATCGTGGCCAGTTCCGGACCGGCGGCCTTTATCCGGGTGAGTACCGGATAGCTCTGGCAGGAGACGCTGCACAGCGTCTCCGCGCCATATTGCCGCAGAAGGGCCACCAGCGCCTGAGCCGAGTTTTCTCCGAACGCCGGGGACTTGATCTCCAGGTTCAGCCGGATCTCCCGCTGCTTCGCCAGCGCCAGCACTTCCTCCAGAGCGGGGAGATGATCGCCCTGGAACGCCGGAGAGAACCATCCGCCCGCGTCCAGCTCCGCGATCTCCCAATAGCACAGGGAGGACACCGGACAGCAGACGCCGGTGGTCCGGGCCAGACTCTCGTCGTGACAGACCACGAACACATGGTCCGCGGTCTCCCGGATGTCCAGTTCGATGCAGTCCGCGCCGGCATCCGCCGCGGCCCGGAAGGCCGCCATGGTGTTCTCCGGACAGCGGGCGGAGAAGCCCCGGTGGGCAGTCAGTTCCATGGCGCGTGGGGATGGGATGGGCTGGACGCAGAGGGCCAGAAGCCCCATGGAAAGCGTCAGCAGCAGGATGCGGAAGCGGCGGGACGGCATTGGCTCTGTCCTCCTGAGATCAGATGGAAAACGGCCGCGGCGGACCGCTGAAAATGCGGGAGCCGTGTACCTTGTATTTTTTGCAGGGAACTGCTATAATAACCTTAATTATCATTTCAGGCTGGGGGCGTATGATCCGGCACCGGCCGGAGAAGGAGCTTTCCGCCTTGATGAACTATCTGCAGGAGCTGTTCCAGCAGCTGGACCTCCAATCTATGGGTTCCGCGGCGCTGCGGGTGATCGCCGTCTTTCTGTGCCTCACCATCCATGAGACCAGCCATGGCCTGGCCGCCTATCTTCTGGGAGACCCTACTGCCAAGTCCATGCACCGTCTGAGCCTGAATCCCCTGCGGCACATCGACTGGTTCGGTCTCGCCATGATGTTCTTCGTGGGCTTCGGCTGGGCCAAGCCCGTGCCGGTGGACCCCCGGTATTTCAAGGATCCGAAAAAGGGAATGGCCGTCACCGCGCTGGCGGGTCCGGTGTCCAATCTGCTGCTGGCGGCGGTGCTGCTGATAATCTGCCGGGGGATGGACCTCTACGCCTCCTATTCCGATGGGCTGTTTACATTCTTTATGTTCCTGGTGGACGCGTCGGTGCTGTCGGTGGGACTGGGGTTGTTCAATCTGCTGCCCATTCCGCCGCTGGACGGATCCAAGGTCCTGGCAGCAGTGCTGCCGGACCGGGCCTATTACCAGCTGATGCGCTACGAGCGGTACGGAATGCTGCTGCTCATCGTCCTGTCCCTGATGAATGTGGGCGGCGGACTTATCAATCAGGCCATCGCCGCTGTGTGGACGGGCCTGTATACCCTGATCTTCTGAGGTGACAAATTGTTGGAGAACCCCATTTTCAAACTGGAAAAAGTGGTCCACGACCGCTCACAGGAGGAGATGCAGGACTTCGAGGGGCCGCTGGACCTGATCTTGTACCTGCTGGGGAAGAATAAGATGGAGATTCAGGACATCTCCATCGCCACTATTCTGGACCAGTATCTGGCGTGGCTGGAGGCCCGCCAGCGGATGGACCTGGAGGTAGCCAGCGAGTTCATCCTCATGGCCTCTCATCTGATGTACATCAAGACCCGGATGCTCCTGTCCCTGGAGGACGAGGAGGCCCAGTCCGAGATGGAGGCGCTGATCCAGTCCCTGGAGGAGCGCCGCCGGAGCGAGAGCTACGCCCAGGTGAAGGAGATGGCAGGCCGGCTGGCCCCCATGGGGGAGTTCGGACGGAACATTATCACCCGGGACCCGGAGCCCATGGAGCGGGGGAAGGTCTATGAATACGACCAGCGTCCGGCGGACCTGCTCCTGACACTGGCGGAGCTGCAGAGCCGGCTGGAACGGCGTCTGCCGCCGCCCCAGGCGGCCTTTGACGGCATCATCCGCCAGGAACCCTATCCCGTGGAGAGCAAGGCCCGGGAGATCATCCAGCGGCTGAAATCCACCGGCGGGACCTGTTTCCGGAAGCTGTTTCAGGGAAACCGGAGCCGCAGCGAGGTGGTGGCCACCTTCCTGGCGGTGCTGGAGCTGTGCCGGGCCTGCGTCATCCGCCTCACCGGCTCCGGGCAGGACTGCACCGTCCGGCAGGAGCGGGAGATGCCGGAGGACCTGACATTTTAAGGAGAACGCCCTTTATGGAAAATATGGATATCAAGGAGATCGCATCCGCGGCGGAGGCCATCCTGTTTGCGTCGGGAGAGCCGGTCAAAGAGGATCGGATCTGCACGGCGCTGGAGCTGGACCGTCCCACGGCCCAGAAGGTGCTCCAGTCCCTGATGGATCATTACGCCTACGAGCGCCGGGGCGTCCGGCTGCTGCACATGGAGGACGCTTGGCAGCTCTGCTCCGCACCGGAGTACGCGGATGTGATCCGGCAGGCGTTTGAGATCCGGAAGCCTGCCAAGCTCAGCCAGCCGGCGCTGGAGGTGCTGACCATCATCGCCTATTACCAGCCCACCACCCGGGCCTATGTGGACCAGATCCGGGGCGTGGACAGCGCCTATACCGTGGGGCTTCTGCTGGACCGGAAGCTCATCGAGGAGTGCGGACGGCTCCAGGTGCCGGGACGGCCCCGGCTGTACCGCACCACGGAGAATTTTCTCCGGGCGTTCCATCTCACCTCCCTGGAGGATCTGCCGGAGATGCCAGAGCTGATGAACGGCGAGGGCCAGCAGATGCGTCTGGACGAGGACGGCGCCGTGGTGGACCCCAGCGGCGTGCGGCAGACGGAACCGGAGATCCCGGAGACGGAGACAGAGACCCCAGAGACAGAGAATTGACCTGCGACATTCTGGCGGGAGGTGAGGGCCTTGCTGTGGCTATGGATCCTGGCGGGGATCGTACTGCTGTTCATTCTGTTGTGCCTGCTGCGGCTGGGCGTGCTGGTGAATTTCGCCGACACCGCTGAGGCGTATGTGCCCGTGGGACCCATCCGCATTCAGGTGGCCCCCTCCAAAAAGAAGAAGGACGGCGGACCGGAGCAGGAGAAGAAGCCGAAAAAGACAAAGAAGGCCAAAGAGGAGAAACCCGGGAAGGAGAAGAAGTCCTTTCCCAAGCCCACGCTGTCGGATATCCGCTCCGCGTATGACGAGCTGTGGCCGCCCACGCGGCGGGCGCTGCGCCGGACCCGGAGAGGCATCCGCATCCATCCGCTGGAGCTGTCGCTGACGCTGGGCGGACAGGAGGATCCCGCCGCTGCGGCACAGAGCTGCGGCTATGCCAGCGCCGCCGTCTGGACCGGGATGCCGGTGCTGGAGCAGCTGCTGGACATTCCGGACCCGTCCATCCACCTGGGGACCGACTTTGAAAGCGCCGGGACCCGGATCCAGGGCCGGGTGGGCATCTCCATCCGCATCGGAACGCTGCTGGCGGTGGGCCTCCAGATCGGCATTCCGGCGCTGCGGTGGCTGCTGCGATATCTGAAACGGCACAAGAAAGCGGACAAGCAGAGAGAAACAGGGAAGAATGAGACTGCGGCGGCGGAGAAAGTGCCTGCCGCCTGAGAGAATAGAGGAGGTTTCCGTATGGACAACATGGAGAAGAAGACCCCGCTGAACGATCTGATGCGCTCCACCATGGAGAAGATCCATGAGATGGTGGACACCAACACCATCGTGGGACAGCCCATCACCACGCCGGACGGCGTGACGCTGATCCCTATTTCCAAGGTCAGCTTCGGCTTCGGCGCCGGCGGCGGCGACTACGGCAAGGCCGCCCAGAATGCTCAGAACTTCGGCGGCGGCAGCGGCGCGGGCGTGAAGATCGACCCGGTGGCGTTCCTGGTCATCAAGGACGGCGCCACCCGGGTGCTGCCGGTGGCGGTGCCGCCCATCTCCACGGCGGACCGGGTCATTGACATGATCCCGGACGTGATGGATAAAGTGGAAAAATATTTCGACAAGAAAAAGGAAAAAGAGGACTTCTGAGCGGGGTATACTATGGTCATCCTGCCCTCTCTGCGGAGAGGGGACCGAACGAGGGTGATCGCAGATGCAAAAGTGCTTCCGGCGGCTGGCTGCTGTCCTGAGCTGTGTGATTCTGTTCAGTGTGTTTCCCTGTCCCGCGGGGGCCGTCAGCACGTCCGCTGTATCCTCCATCCTGATGGATGTGGACAGCGGACGGGTCCTGTACGCCGACAATGAGACGGCGCAGATGCGCATTGCCAGCACCACCAAGATCATGACGGCGCTGGTGGCCATCGAAAACGGCGACCTGGACGATGTCTGGACGGTGAAGCGGGCGGAGACGCTGGTAGAGGGCACCTCCATGTACCTGCGGGAGGGGGAACAACTGACCCTGGAGACCATGCTCTACGGCCTGCTGCTGTGCTCCGGCAACGACGCGGCCCTGGCCATCGCCGACGCGGTGGGCGGCAGTCAGGAGAAGTTCGTGGCCATGATGAACGCCAAGGCGAAGGAGCTGGGAATGACCGGCTCGTCCTTTGCCAATCCCAACGGTCTGGACGCTGAGGGCCACTATTCCACGGCGCTGGACATGGCAAAGCTGGCCTGCGCCGCCGTGAACAACGAGACGCTGGTCCGCATCGCCTCCACCAAAAGCGTCACCATCGGGGGACGGACCATGACGAACCACAACAAGCTCCTGTCCAACGTGGAGGGGTGCATCGGCCTGAAGACCGGCTATACCCGGGCGGCGGGCCGGACGCTGGTGTCCTGCGTGCAGCGGAACGGCCAGCGGATCGTGGCGGTGACGCTCCACGATCCCGACGACTGGACGGATCACCAGAAGCTCTACGAGTACGCCTTCTCCGCCTGGCCCGCCCAGCGGGCGCTGTCCATGGGGCAGAGCGTGGCGGAGCTTCCGGTGGAGGGTGGCATGACTGCCTCGGTGCCGCTGGTGTCCGCCGGGACCGTCTCCTGGCCGGTGGGCCAGGGGGAGGAGCTGACGGTGGAGCTGGAGATCCCTGAAAAGCTTACCGCCCCTGTGCGCCGGGGCGACCGGGCGGGGGAGGCGGTGGTGCTGCTGAACGGCAAAGAGGTGGCCCGGACGGACCTGCTGTGCGGCGGGGAGTCCCCGGCAGCCATTCCGGAGCCCATGAGCCTGTTCCACCGTCTGAAGCTGCGGTTTACCGCCTGAGTGAGGAGAGAAGACCCTTTGGAAGAACGACTGCAAAAACTGATGGCCGCCGCCGGCGTCTGTTCACGCCGGAAGGCGGAGGAGCTGCTGGCGGCGGGACGGGTCCTGGTCAACGGCGTCCCGGCCTCCCTGGGGGACAAGGCGGACCCGGACCGGGACACGGTGACTGTGGACGGGACGCCCATCGCCCGTCCCCGGCAGCACGTGTATCTGATGCTGAACAAGCCGGCGGGCTATGTGACCACGCTGTCCGACGAGCGGGGACGGCCTACGGTGGCGGACCTGACGAAAGATGTGGGCGTCCGGGTGTTCCCGGTGGGGCGGCTGGACCTGATGAGCGAGGGCCTGCTGCTGATGACCGACGACGGGGCGCTGATGCAGCGCCTGACCCATCCCAGCTTTGAAGTTTCCAAGACCTACCGCCTGTGGGTCCGGGGAGACGTCTCCGGCGCCGCCGGCCGTCTGGAGGCGGTGCGGGACCTGGACGGAGAGCCTATCCGGCCCGCTCAGGTTCGGACAGTCTATCAGAGCGGCGGACAGGCGGAGCTGTCCGTCACCATCCATGAGGGAAAAAACCGGCAGATCCGCCGGATGTGCGCCGCCTGCGGACTGACGGTCCGGCGTCTGCAAAGGGTGCGGGAGCACACGCTGGAGCTGGGAGATCTGAAGCCCGGCGCATGGCGATACTTAACGGAACAGGAGATCGCGGCCCTGAAAGGGGAGCGTAACTGAAAGAAGAGCTGGGGGAGACATCTGGAGACGTTTCCTCCGGCTTTCCTGATGTCTCAGGGCCAGAGAGACTGCTCAACGGAAGAATTTTGCAGTCTTCTGAAAAAAACTTGCAAAACTGGTTTGAAAATCCCGGGAACTGTGGTACAATAGCAAAGTACCCCCGTCCGATGAGGGCACGTCTGGAATTTCGCACACACAGGAGGACTCGCTTATGGCAAAAAGCGTTTTACATACCATCGAGAGCAATATGAAGACCTTCTCCAAGGGGCAGAAAAAGATCGCCGCTTACATTCTGGAGAACTACGACAAAGCGGCGTTTATGACGGCCAGCAAGCTGGGCAGCCTGGTAGGGGTCAGCGAGTCCACGGTGGTCCGTTTCGCGTCGGAACTGGGTTATGAAGGCTACCCCAGCATGCAGCGGGCCCTGCAGGAGATGATCCGCAGCCGCCTGACTTCCACCCAGCGCATCAAGTCGGCGGAAGATAACCTCTCCGGTCAGGACGTTCTGGCGGCGGTGGTCCAGTCGGACATCGACAAGCTGCGCCGCATCGTGGACGAGACGGACAGGGAGGACTTTGACGAGGTCTGCCGGAAGATCATGACCGCCCGGCGCATCTACATTCTGGGCACCCGGTCGTCCACCTTCGTGGCGGGATATTTGAATTTTTACCTGCATTTGATGTTTGAGAACGTAACGCTGGTGGAAGCCAACGCCGCCGGCGAGATCTTTGAGCAGCTGTTCCGCATCGGACCCGGCGACGTGCTGATCGCCATCACGTTCCCCCGGTATTCCAAAGTCACCATGAACACCGTGAAATTCGCCAAGGACCGGGGAGCCACCATCGTGGCCATCACGGACAGTGAGCTGTCGCCCCTCTACCAACAGGCGGATGTGTCCCTGCTGGTGACCAGCGATATGTTCTCCTTCGTGGACTCCATGGTGGCGCCCATCTCCATGATCAACGCCCTTCTGGTGGCGCTGGGCTACCGGAAGGGACAGGACGTCTCCGCCACCTTCGCGGAGCTGGAGAGCATTTGGGATGAGTACGGCGTATTCGGAAGGGCGGACGATGAGTAAGCGGATCACAGTGGTAGGCGGCGGAGCCGCCGGCATGATGGCCGCCGTCACGGCGGCCCAGCGAGGCGCATGCGTCACGCTGCTGGAGCCCAACGAGCGGCTGGGAAAGAAGCTGAACATCACCGGTAAGGGCCGCTGCAATGTCACCAACAACGCGGATCTCCAGACGCTTCTGTCCAATGTGCCCCGGAACGGAAAATTTCTCTACAGCGTGTTCTCCCGGTTCGACGGGCGGGACGCCATGGCCTTTTTTGAAGACCTGGGCGTCCCGTTGAAGACGGAGCGGGGGAACCGTGTCTTCCCGGTGAGCGACCGAGCCTTCGACGTCAGCGCCGCGTTGGAGCGGCGGCTGAAGGCTCTGGGCGTCTCCATCGTCCGGGACCGGGCGGTGTCCCTGACGCTGACGGACGGCGCCGTCCGGGGCGTGAAAGGAGAGCGGCGGGACTACCCGTCGGACGCGGTGATCCTGGCCACCGGCGGCGTGTCCTATCCCGCCACCGGCTCCACCGGCGAGGGCCACCGCATGGCCGCTGAGGCGGGCCACACCGTCACGTCCCTGCGGGGTTCCCTGGTGCCGCTGCGGGACTTCGGCGTGGGCCGCCGGATGCAGGGCCTGAGCCTGCGGAACGTGGGCCTGACGGTGTTCGAGAACGACAAGAAGATCTATACGGACTTCGGTGAGCTGCTGTTCACCCACTTCGGGGTCAGCGGCCCATTGATTTTGTCCGCCTCCGCCCATATGCGGCACTTTGAGAAGAAGGCCTACCGCATCGAGATCGACCTGAAGCCGGCGCTGGACGAGCAGCAGCTGGACAAGCGGCTGCTGTCGGACTTTACAAAATACGCCAACAGCGATTTCTGCAACGCCCTGGACGATCTGTTGCCCCAGAAGCTGATCCCCGTCATGGTGGAGTGGTCGGAGATCCCGCCCCATGAGAAGGTCCACGACCTGACCAAGGAGCAGCGCCGGGGACTGCTGCGGCTGCTGAAGCACTTCCCGGTGGCTATCGCCGGACCCTGCCCAGTGACGGACGCCATCGTCACCTCCGGCGGCGTGAAGGTGGGGGAGATCGATCCAAAGACCATGGAGTCAAAGCTTGTGAAGGATCTGTACTTTGCAGGCGAACTCATTGACGTGGACGCCTATACCGGCGGCTTCAACCTGCAGATCGCCTGGGCCACCGGCAGGGCGGCAGGAGAGGCGGCCGCCGCTCCGGTGGAATGACCGGCCTGTCCGGACAGCGAGAACGATTACACAAAGAAGGAACGAGAGCTATATGAAGACCATCAGCATTGCCATTGACGGTCCCTCCGGGGCCGGAAAGAGCACCCTGGCCCGGAGTGCCGCCGCGGAGCTGGGCTGTCTGTATGTGGACACCGGCGCCATTTACCGCACCATCGCCTATTCCGTCATGACCGCCGGGATCGATCCCAAGGACGGCGCCGCCGTGATGGCGGCGCTGCCGGACCTCGACATCCGGCTGGTCCACGGGGAAGACGGTGAGCAGCGGATGCTGCTGAACGGCACGGACGTCTCCCGGGAGATCCGTCTGCCGGAGGTGTCCCTGTACGCCTCCGCCGTGTCCGCCCACCCCGGCGTCCGGACGTATCTGCTGGAGATGCAGCGCCAGCTGGCCCGGGAGAACAGCGTCATCATGGACGGCCGGGACATCGGCACCGTGGTGCTGCCGGACGCGGACGTGAAGATCTTCCTCACCGCGTCTCCGGAGGCCCGGGCCCATCGCCGGTGCCGGGAGCTGGAGCAGCGTGGGACGCCGGAGTCCTATGAAAAGGTGCTGGAGGAGATCCAGCAGCGGGACTACAACGACACCCACCGGGCGGTGGCGCCGCTTCGCCAGGCGGAGGACGCCGTGCTGCTGGACACCACGGCCATGAATTTCGAGGAGAGCCGTCAGGCGCTGCTGGAACTGATCCGGGGGAGGGCAGAAGCATGAAGCCGTTCAGTGCGCTTTACGTATTCATCTATTATCTGGTGGGCTTCATCACCGCCATCCTGCACCCCACCACGGTGGAGGGCATGGAGAAGCTGCCCCCAAGCGGCGTTCTGCTGTGCCCCAACCACGCCAGCAACTGGGACCCCTTCCTCATCGCCCTGAAGCTGCCCAAGAACTACCGGCTCCACATCATGGCGAAAGAGGAGCTGTTCCGCTATCCCGGACTGGGATGGCTGCTGCGGCAGGTGGGCGTGTTCCCCGTCAGCCGGGGCAACAACGATATCCAGTCCGTGAAGATGGCCATGCAGGCCATCAAATCCGGCGACAATCTGCTGATCTTCCCGGAGGGCACCACCATCCACAACGGCATCGGCCATGTGGACGGCCTGCCCGCCCACGCCCATGCCGGCGTGGCGGTCATCGGCGTCCGCACCGGCGCCACCATGGTTCCCGTGTTCGTGGACGGCGAAAAGAAGCTGTTCCATCGCACCCGCATCATCTTCGGCGACCCCTATCAGCCGGTGTACACCGGCCGCCGGGGAACGTCCGAGGAGATGCAGAAGATCGCGGACGACATCCTGGCCAACGCCTATGCTCTGGGCGGCCAGGCGGTAGGAGGGAAGCCGCTGTGCGAGAAGTGATCCTGGCGGAGTCCGCCGGCTTCTGCTACGGCGTGAAGCGGGCGGTGGAGCTGGCGGAGCAGACCGCGGCCCGCACCGGCGGCTGCTGGATGCTGGGAGACCTGATCCACAACACCCATGTGGTGGAGGCGCTGGGACGCCAGGGCATCCGGAAGGCAGAGCACGGAGAGGACCTGACGGCGGCGGACACGGTGGTCATCCGCTCCCACGGCGAGCGGAAGGACATCCTGGACGCGCTGGAGAAGCGGGGCGTGGCCTGCGTCAACGCCACCTGTCCCAACGTGGTCCGCATCCAGCGGCTGGTGGCCCAGGCGGAGGCCGAGGGACGGCAGCCCGTCATCATCGGGGAGCCCCATCACCCGGAGGTGGTGGGCGTGGCCAGCTGGTGCAGTCATCCGTTGGTGTTTGACGGCCCGGAGGCGGTGCGCCGGTGGCTGGCGGAGGACCCGGGAAACAGGGCGGTCCCTGTCACAATCGTGGCCCAAACTACCTGTATACGTGAAATTTTTGAATCTTCTGCAAAAATCCTAAAAAAAGAGTGTACAAACGCAAAATTATTTGATACAATATGTAATGCTACGCATAAGCGTCAGGCAGAGGCGGCTTCCATCGCCGCCAAAGCGGACGTGATGGTCGTGGTGGGAGACCGCAAAAGCGCGAACACCAAACATTTGACGGAAATTTGTAAAGAGAGATGCGGACGTGTCTATCAGATCGAAGACGCGGACGAGCTCTCGCCGGATTGGTTCAATGGTTGCTCTGTTGCGGGCCTTACGGCTGGTGCTTCCACCCCTGCGGGCATCATTAAGGAGGTATATGCAACGATGAGCGAAGAAATCAAAGCGGCCGAGGGTAAAGAGGAGTCCTTCGAGGAATTACTGAATCAGTCTTTCAAAACTTTAAATACAGGAGAGAAGGTAACTGGTATCGTCACGGCCATCACTCCCACTGAGGTGCAGGTGGACGTGGGCGCCAAGCAGGCCGCGTACATCAAGTTCAGCGAGCTTTCTGATGACCCCAGCGCCAAGCCCGAGGACATTGTCCACGTGGGCGACGAGATCGAGACCTACATCGTCCGTGTCAACGACGTGGAGGGCTATGCCGAGCTCAGCAAGAAGCGTCTGGATGCCCAGAAGATCTGGGAGAACATTGAGAACGCCGTTGAGGAAAAGACCGTGCTGGAAGGCACCGTCACCGAGGAGAACAAGGGCGGCATCGTGGTGTCCGTGAAGGGCGTCCGCGTGTTCGTTCCCGCCTCTCAGAGCGGCCAGCCCCGCGGCGCCGATCTGTCTGCCATGAAGGGCCAGAAGGTCCAGCTGCGCATCACCGAGGTCAACCGTGCCCGCCGCCGGGTCGTCGGTTCCATCCGCTCCGTCACCGAGGAGGCCCGCAAGGCCGCTCAGGCTGAGGTCTGGAACAACATCGAGGTGGGCAAGCACTACACCGGCACCGTCAAGTCCATGACCTCCTACGGCGTGTTCGTGGACATCGGCGGCGTGGACGGCATGGTCCACATTTCCGAGCTGAGCTGGAGCCGCATCAAGACTCCCTCCGAGGTCTGCAAGGTGGGCGACACTCTGGAAGTGTACGTCATCTCCTATGACCCCGAAAAGAAGAAAATCTCCCTGGGCGTCAAGGACCACAGCGTGGATCCCTGGCAGATGTTCATGAATCAGTACAGCGTGGGCGACGTGGCCTCTGTCCGCATCGTCAAGCTGATGACCTTCGGCGCTTTCGCCGAGGTCGTTCCCGGCGTGGACGGCCTGATCCACATCTCTCAGATCGCCGACCGCCGCATCGACAAGCCCGAGGACGTGCTGTCCGAGGGCCAGGTGGTAGACGCCAAGATCATCGCCGTGGATGAGGAGAAGAAGAAGATCTCCCTGTCCATCCGCGCTCTGCTGGCTCCCGCCGCTGAGGAGGCCGAGGAGGCCCCCGTGGAGGAGTAATCCGCCATCCGGATACGATCAAAAGAGGCAGACCCTGACGGGTCCGCCTCTTTTTGCGGTTTTGTGATTTTTTTCACGGCTTTTCGATTGCATTGAAACACAGCCCATGATATAATAAATTGATATCTGCTGAAAACTAAGACCAATATCCTGCGTAAGATTCAAGATATGGGAGGAAACAACATGAGCTATCAGGAAGAATATCAGAAGAAGCTGACCACTGCCGAGGAGGCGGTCAAGGTTGTGAAGTCCGGCGACTGGGTGGATTACACCTGGTGCGGCTGCCATCCGATCGCTCTGGATAAGGCCCTGGCCGCCCGGAAGGACGAGCTGGTGGATGTGAAGGTCCGCGGCGGCGTGACCATGTGGATGCCTGAGATCTGCAAGGCGGAGGACGCCGGCGATCACTTCACCTGGCACTCCTGGCACTGCAGCGGCATCGACCGCAAGATCATCGCCAAGGGCATGGGCTATTTCAGCCCCATGCGCTATTCCGAGTTGCCCCGCTTCTATCGTGAGGATCTGGACCCGGTGGACGTGGTGATGGTGCAGACCACACCCATGGACGAATTCGGCAACTTCAACTTCGGCCTGAACTGCTCTCATCTGGCGGACATGATCGCCCGTGCCAAGTGCGTGATCGTGGAGGTCAACCAAAACATGCCTTGGGTCAACGGACTCACCGGCACGGAAGTCAACATCAAGGACGTTGACATGGTGGTGGAAGGCGACAACCCGGAGATCGCCCAGCTGGGCGCCGGCGGCGCTCCCACGGACGTGGATGTGGCCGTGGCCAACCTGGTGGTTCCTCAGATCCCCAACGGCGCCTGCCTGCAGCTGGGCATCGGCGGTATGCCCAATACCATCGGCGCCATGATCGCCCAGTCCGACCTGAAGGATCTGTCCGTCCATACGGAGATGTACGTGGACGCCTTCGTGGACATGGCCGCCGCCGGCAAGATCACGGGCCGTCACAAGGCGCTGGACCGGGGCCGTCAGGTCTTCGCCTTTGCGGCGGGCACCAAGAAGCTGTATGACTACGTCAACCGGAACCCCGAGGTCATGGGCGCTCCCGTGGACTACACCAATGACGTCCATGTCATCAGCCAGATCGACAACTTCATCTCCATCAACAACGCCATCGACGTGGACCTCTTCGGTCAGGTCAATGCCGAGTCCGCCGGCATCAAGCACATCTCCGGCACCGGCGGCCAGCTGGACTTCGCCATGGGCGCGTACCTGTCCAAGGGCGGCAAGAGCTTCATCTGCATGTCCTCCACGGTGACGGACAAGCAGGGCAACGTGAAGAGCCGCATCGTTCCCACTCTGACCCCCGGCTCCATCGCCACCGATCCCCGCTCCTGCGTCCATTATCTGGTCACGGAGTACGGCATGGTGAACATGAAGGGCCTGTCCACCTGGCAGCGGGCCGAAGCCCTCATCGGCATCGCCCATCCCCAGTTCCGCGAGGAGCTGATCGCCCAGGCGGAGAAGATGCACATCTGGCGCAGAAGCAACAAGTAATTTGCAAGACTATGGAAAAAAGCCGCTTCCAGCGGCTTTTTTCTTTTGCGTCCGTCCGGTGAATAGAGATGTGAGGAGAATGGAAAGGCCCCTCTCGCGTTGTCCGCGGGAGGGGCCGTATTATAGGTGCGAGCAAAACTGTAAGCCGGGTTCTGTATTTGACAGTCATCTATCTCGACGTACCGTTGCCGGCACGCTCAAGCCACCCCGGGAGCGGCCGGGCCAGCCTGCATGCTCCCATACCGGTGTTGCTCCGGATAGAGTTTACAGCGTCACGATGTTCCCATGTGACGGGTGAGCTCTTACCTCGCCTTTCCACCCTTACCGTCAGAGCTGTGCTCTGCCGGTAAGCCGTTCCTTCGGAACGGCGTCGCCTGCGGGCGGGCCGATTCCGGCGGCGAAGAGGGACCCTTCGTCCCTCTTCACACAACACCCCTGCGCATGCGCTTGCGGGAGTGTCATCGACCATCGCAGATTACCAGCACAGTACAACTCTGACGGCGGTATATCTCTGTTGCACTTTTCCTCAGATCGCTCTGGGCGGGCGTTACCCGTTATCCTTGCCCTGTGGAGCCCGGACTTTCCTCATGAACGGCCTTTCGGCCTGTTCACGCGACTGTCTGTTTTCCTCGCGGCTTTCATTATAGGGGAAACAGCTCCGATTGTCAACGCGAAAATCTGGCAGGGTTCCAGCCGGAACGTCGGTCTCATTTGCGATTTACATTTTCCGGAGGATGGGGTATAATTATTTTATATGCGCATACGCTGTTCCGCGGAAGCGGGACCATTGATCCGTAAAGGGAGCAATCATATGACTTTTTCCGAATATCTGGATTCCATCCACGAGAAGACGGTGGCGGTCATCGGCATCGGCGTGTCCAACCGGCCGCTGATCGAGGCGCTGGCCAGAGCCGGCGTGGCCGTCACGGCCTGCGACAAAAAGAGCCGGGAGGACCTGGGGGAGTACGGCGACCACCTGGAGGCCATGGGCGTCCGCCTGCACCTGGGACCGGACTACCTGAAGGGCCTGCGGCAGGATATCATCTTCCGCACTCCCGGTATGCGGCCCGACGTGCCGGAGCTGCTGGAGGCTGCCGCTCACGGCAGCGAGATCACCTCGGAGATGGAGGTGTTCTTCCGGGTCTGCCCGTGTCCCATTATCGGCGTCACCGGCAGCGACGGCAAGACCACGACCACTACCATCATCGCCGAGCTTCTGCGCCGGGCGGGGAGGACCGTCCACCTGGGCGGCAATATCGGCCATCCGCTGCTGACGGAGGCGGGGGAGATGCGCAACGAGGACATCGCGGTGCTGGAGCTCAGCTCCTTCCAGCTGCTGACCATGAGGAAGCAGAGTCCTCATATCGCTGTCCTCACCAATCTGGCCCCCAATCACCTGGATGTGCACCGGGACATGGCGGAGTACGTTGCCGCGAAGGAAAATATCTTTACACATCAGACGGCGGAGGACCTTGCCATCTTCAACGCCGACAACGCCATCACCCGGGAGCTGTCCGGCAAAGCCGCCGGTTCCGTGCGGATGTTCTCCCGGAAGGAGGAACCCGCCGAGGGCGTGTTCCTCCGGGGCGACGCCGTCATCTCCCGCAGAGACGGCGCGGAGCGGCAGATCATGACCACGGCGGATATCCGGCTCCCCGGTGTCCACAACGTGGAGAACTATCTGGCCGCCGTCGCCGCCGTGGACGGCCTGGTGCCGGACGGGACCATCCGGGACTTCGCCCGGAGCTTCGGCGGCGTGGAACACCGCATCGAGCTGGTGCGGACCCTCCGGGGCGTGCGGTACTACAACGACTCCATCGCTACCAGCCCCTCCCGCTGCATCGCGGGCCTGCGGTCTTTTGACCGGAAGGTGATCCTCATCGCCGGCGGCTATGACAAGCACATCCCCTTCGATGTGTTGGGGCCGGAGATCGTGGCGCACGTGAAGCTGCTGGTGCTCTGCGGCGCCACGGCGGAGAAGATCCGTCAGGCGGTGGTCAGCACCCCCAGTTATGCGGAGGGAGCGCCGGAGATCATCCTGGCGAAGGGCTTCCGGGAGGCGGTGGAGACCGCTTCCGCCCGGGCTGTGGAGGGCGACGTGGTGACGCTGTCCCCGGCCTGCGCGGCCTTTGACCAGTTCGCCAACTTTATGGAGCGGGGCCGGGCCTACAAGCAGATCATCAGCGAACTGCAATAAACCAGACCATTCCCCACCGGACTCCGCCGGACTATAGCCAAGCCGCCCCCGCATAGGATAGACCGAATGGGGGGAGTCTGATGCGGGGATTCTATGGATACCGGCGCCATTTGCCGAAGCGCCTGCTGCTGCGGATGGCTCTGATGGCGCTCCTCGTCACCGTTGTGGCGGCAGTCGCCGTGGGCATGGTGCAGATGAAGTCCCTGCTGACCCGGCTGGCCATCTCGCGGGTCACCAACATGGTGAACCAGATTGTCTCCGACTCCGTGGACGCCGCCATCGCCAAGGGGGAGTTTGATTACGACCGGATGATCTCCTTCGAGAAGGACAACGAGGGGAAGATCACCGCCGTCAAGAGCAATATGCCGGAGTTCAACCGGCTCCAGTCCGCCATTCTGGAGGAGGTGCTGAACCGCATCGACCAGGTCTCCTCCCATGATCTGTCCATCCCGCTGGGGAGCCTGACGGGGTCCAATCTGCTGGCGGGCCGCGGGCCGCTGATCACGGTGCGGATGCAGTCCATCGGGTCTTCAAGAGCGGATCTGAAGAACGAATTCGTCTCCGCCGGCATCAACCAGACCAAGCACCAGATCCTGCTGGATATCGAGGTCTATGTCAGCATTCTGCTGCCGGGCTTCCGGACGGCCACCAAGGTCAGCAATTCCCTGGTGGTGGCGGAGACCATCATCGTGGGCTCCGTGCCGGACACCTATACGTATTTCGACGCCTCCGGCGAAGCCATGGAGGACGTAGCCAGGGACTATATCATGAACGGGAACTAACAGGAAACGCATAGGCGCCGTGTCCCCACGGCGCCGGGGAGGTTACCAATGGATTATCAAGAGGAAATGAAAGAACTGCGGGACAAACTGAACCGCAACGCCTATCTCTACTATGTGATGGACGCCCCCACCATGACGGACTACGAGTACGACATGCTGAACCGCCGTCTGGTGCAGCTGGAGCGGGAGCATCCGGAGGAGATCGCCCCGGATTCTCCCACCCAGCGGGTGGGCGACCGCATTCTGGAGGGCTTCACGCCCTACCGCCATGAGGTCCCGCTGGAGAGCCTCCAGGACGTGTTCAGCGGGGAGGAGGTCACCGACTTCTGCCAGCGCATGACGGACGCCCTGGGGGACCCGGTGGAGTACTCCGTGGAGCCCAAGGTGGACGGGCTGTCCGTGGCGCTGGAGTACCGGGACGGCGTGTTCGTCAGCGGCGCCACCAGAGGCGACGGCCATGTGGGCGAGGACGTGACGGAGAACCTGCGGACCATCCGGTCCATCCCCATGTCCCTGCCGGAGAAGCTGCCCCACCTCATCGTCCGGGGCGAGGTCTACATGTCCAAGAGCGTCTTCGCGGAGCTGAACGCCGAGCGGGAGCTGAAGGGGGAGCCGCTGCTGGCCAATCCCCGGAATGCCGCCGCCGGTTCCCTGCGGCAGCTGGACCCCAAGGTGGCCGCCCAGCGGCGTCTGGACATCCAGATCTTCAATCTCCAGCTGGCGGAGGGCCGGGAGTTTACCACCCATACGGAGACGCTGGACTATCTGGCCACCCAGCACTTCAAGGTCATTCCCCACCGGACCGTCGCCACGGCGGCGGACTGCCGCCAGGAGATCGCGGACATCAACGAGCGGCGGCCGGACTATCCCTTCGACATGGACGGCGCGGTGGTGAAGGTGAACCATCTGGCGGATCGGGAGAAGCTGGGCAGCACCATCAAGTGCCCCAAGTGGGCGGTGGCCTTCAAGTATCCGCCGGAGAAGAAGCCCTCCAAGGTACTGGACATCGTGGTGCAGGTGGGCCGCACCGGCGTTCTGACCCCCAGAGCCGTGCTGTCCCCGGTCCATCTGGCGGGCACCACCGTCCAGAGCGCCACGCTGCACAACCAGGACTATATCGCGGAGAAGGACATCCGCATCGGAGACACCGTCATCGTCCAGAAGGCGGGGGAGATCATCCCGGAGATCGTGGAGGTGGACTTCTCCAAGCGGCCGGAGGGCACGGTGCCCTACCGTCTGCCGGAGGTCTGTCCCGTCTGCGGTGCGCCGGTGAGCCGGGATGAGGACGGCGCGGCCATCCGCTGCACCGGCGCGGAGTGCCCGGCCCAGCTGCTGCGGAACATCACCCACTTTGCCAGCCGGGACGCCATGGACATCGAGGGTCTTGGCCCGGCGGTCATCCAGCAGATGATCGACGGCGGTCTGGTCCACAGCGCCGCGGACCTGTACTATCTGCACGCCCAGGACATTGCCCAGCTGGACCGCATGGGGGAGAAGTCGGCGGAGAACGCCATCCGGGCCATTGAGAAGTCCAAGGCCAACGACCTGAGCAAGCTGATTTACGGCCTGGGCATCCGGCAGGTGGGCGTCAAGGCGGCCCAGACTCTGGCCGCCCACTTCAAGACATTCGACGCCCTGTCTGCCGCTTCGCTGGAGGAGCTGACGGAGATCAGCGACGTGGGGGCCATCACGGCGCAGTTCATTCTGGACTATCTGGCGTCGCCCCAGTCCCAGGACCTGCTCCGCCGTCTGAAGGACGCCGGGGTGAATATGGAGAGCAAACAGCAGCTGGTGGACGAGCGGTTCGCCGGAATGACCTTCGTACTGACGGGGACGCTGTCCCGGTTCGACCGGAAGTCGGCGGAGGCCATGATCCAGGCCCGGGGCGGCAAAGCCGCCGGATCCGTGTCCAAGCGCACCACCTATGTGGTGGCGGGCGAGGCCGCCGGGTCCAAGCTGAAAAAGGCCCAGGAACTGAACATCCCCGTGTTGACGGAGGACGAATTCGCCAAAATGCTGGAGTGATGTTCATACGAAAACTGATGAAAACGGTTCAAACCGTTTGATAGCGCGAAGCGCGTTCCGTTTTTATGAAACGCCGAATTGTGCCTCTGTACAATTCGAGCGTGCGCAGCACGCGTGATTCTTGATGAAATTTTTGCATCAAGAATCAGTATCACATTGCGGATAAACGGAAACCAGGAGGCCGTCGGCCTCCTGGTTTTTCATATGACGGGGCAGCGCGGCAGTCAGAACAGCTCTGCCAGCGCACCGGCTACGCCTGCGGCGAAGGCGCGGTGTCCGGCAGGGGAGAAGTGGACGCCGTCGAACAGTAGCTCCACACCCCATGCTCCGGCGTCGGCAAAGGAGATGCCCAGCCGCTGCGCCAGCGCCCGGTAGCACTCTCCCAGCAGGGCGGACTGCTCTGTCAGACGGAGCTCCGTCACCCAGGCGCCGGGGACCATGGGCGGGGGAGCGATCAGCAGAAACCGGGAGCCGCAGGGAACATCCAGGAGCGGGCGGAGAAACCGCTCCATCCGCTCCGCGGTATCTGCGGCGGTAATGCCGGGCGTCTGAAGAAGGTCGTTGGTGCCCAGCATCACCAGAGACACGTCCGGGCGCTCCTGCTCCAGCAGGTCCCGGACCGCGGACGTTTCCGCCGCCCGGCGGGGGATCCCCCGGCCGTTCTGTCCGGCGTTGACCACCGTATAAGAACTGCCCAGCAGGCCCGTCCAGCGGACATCCGCCGGATAGCGTTCTCCGATATAGGAGCGGGGGTCATAGCCGTAGGTGTTGGAATCACCGAAGCACAGCAGTTTTTTCATAGCAGATATCCTCCCGTACAGTACGGATTACAGATCATGGTCAGCAAGCTGCCGCAGCTTTTGGCTGCGGCAGCTTGCTTTTGCAGGGGTATATCTGGAAAACTCCAAGGGGGAAGGAGTGTTCCTGACTGTCCGGAGTGGAAGAGCACAGTTGTGGGCAGCTCTGCTGAAATAGGACTGAATGAGATTTCATGCAGAAAAAATGTATGTTTATCATAATCCCCCTGAACAGAAATGTCAATCAAAAGCGGAGCGCATATGAAAATTTTACGGCGAGCATTTTGGAGGACAGATATCCGACCCGTCTGGAACCGCAGCAACTCCCGGAGCCGCGGACGGCGGCCCCGGGAGCCATGGTTTTTCGATGGAAAGGGAAGATCACTGATCGAAGCTGGGATTCATATAATATACATTCTTCTCGTCCAGGCGGTCCTTCACCAGCCGCAATGCTTCGCCGAAGCGCTGGAAATGGACGATTTCCCGGGCGCGAAGGAACCGGATGGCGTCGGTGACATCCGGATCGTCGCTCATGCGCAGGATATTGTCATAGGTAAGGCGGGCCTTCTGCTCTGCTGCCAGGTCCTCTGTCAGATCGGCGATGGTATCGCCGCAGACCTGGATGCTGGCTGCGGACCAGGGCGAACCGGAGGCTGCGGTGGGGTAGACGCCGGTGGTGTGGTCGATAAAATAGGTGTCGAAACCGGCGGCTTTGATCTGATCCTCCGTCAGGTTCCGGGTCAGCTGGTGGACGATGGTGCCGACCATCTCCAGGTGCCCCAGTTCCTCTGTACCTATCGCGGAGTCATTCTGTACCAAACTCTCCGGAAAGCCTGCGGCACCGTTTCAATGGCCGGGTTTCATCAAAAGCTATGCATATTTATTTGCAGGCTCTGATTGAATGAAGACGGCTGCCAGGAAAACCGCCGCGGCGCATAGAAGAATCCTGGAATCATTTTGCAGGCCTTGATTTATGGAGGACAACCATGTTTGAAAACAAAGTAGCTGTGGTGACCGGCGGCGCGAAGGAGATCGGAAAGTGCATTTGCCGGGAGTTTGAAAAAGCGGGTGCCAGGGTCTGCACCATTGATCTGGACGACAATCCGTACTTTGAGGGTGGAAATGTCAAGAAATGTGCAGTCGGAAGACACCCAAAATCTGAAATGCTGACAATATGCGCGTGCTAAGCGGCGCTCTGCCGGTGGTTGGCCGCCCACTCCCGGTAGCG
>NZ_JBQHUP010000034.1:0-28844 GCF_052065175.1 Dysosmobacter sp. HCP28S3_G4
ACACAGGCTTTTTGCAGGCATTCAATCCAACACGAGGGGGCTCCCGCCCCCTCGTACTCCCCCTGCAAAAAAGGACTCTTTTCCTTCAGACAGGGTTTTTCGACAAGCTGGCACCGCCGGACAATCCGGCGGTGTTTTTTCGCAATTTGCAAAGAATTGAAAATTGCCCTTGACCGTGCCGGATTTTGTGGTATAATATGTATCGCTGTCCCGGTCTCGGGATGATTTCATACGTGGGCCCGTAGCTCAGTTGGGAGAGCGTTCGGTTCGCATCCGAGAGGTCGAGGGTTCGAATCCCTTCGGGTCCACCAAAACAATATAATCCGAACCTTTATCCAATCGGAGATGGGTTCGGATTTATTGTTTATATCGAGGAAATTGAAAATTGGTAAACGCAAAACCGGGAGGACTGCCGAACATGGCAATCTTCCCGGTTCGTTTATGTAGAATCTTTCGCCGCAGCTTCTTTTTTCTCTTTCCATTCGGCAAATGCCCGCTTGCCCTCATCGCTTTCATAATACTTCTGAATCACCGGCAACAGACTCCTTGCCAGAGACTCATATACAAACTCTGGAATCTCAGCGGAGTTAACATCATTCACATCATAACACTTCGATGAGATTGATAAATTGCTCCTTGGTAATGGCGTCGTAGTCAATGCCGAATGTCGTAAGGAATATCCTTGCCTGTTTCTCAGCGTCACTGCACTCAAAGTTCATGGCATCCTGCAACTGGCTCTGAACTTCCTCTGCAATAGAGGGTGTGTCTGCCGTTGTGGTATCGTTGCTGTGTTCCTCCCGAATGTCACGGAGGATCGCCTTCAGATCGTCGGCAAGCACATGACCGAAATAGTCATCCTCCCGCACCTGGGCCAGCTCCAATGTCCGGGTGGCAAGATCGTCCTGTCCGTCCTGCTTCATCAGGGCCATCTTCCGTACTGCTTCCAGCATGGCGTTCATATCGTTGATCCGCATATCTGCAATCCGGTCCACATAGATCTCCGCATCTAACATCATACGTTGGAAATCTTTGTGGCACAGCATTTCCGACAGCAGTCGGTGATTAAACGTCCCCGTCCTTAATACTTCTATCGCACCATCACTCTGATGCAGAGCGCCCAGCTCTGTGTCTGGGTGATTTTTCGTTTCTGTCATACCCAGCAGATAGTCCGTGGACACGCCGTAGAACTTCGCCAGCGTGACAATGCTGAATGGGCTGATGTCCTTGAAATCGTCTGCCTCATATTTGCCGAGGGCGGACTTGGAAAGCCCGGTCTGCTCCGCAAGCTGTTCCAGCGTCAGGCCCCGTTCCACTCGCAAATCCTTCAATCGCTCCTGTATGGTGAGTTTTATCTGCATGGCGCACCCCTCCTTCTTTCTGTCTCTAAGCGTGGAAATCCAGCCTGTTTTGCGCTCTTTTCCAACCTCTTGGATATACGGGAAAGAGCGTATTTTTTCGTTAAACTGTACCTGTAACAACACCAGAACCTTGAAAATCGAATGACCGTCCGAATGGGATATGTCCCCCGGCGAAGTATTTGCCATGACCGCAAAAGCGCGAGCATACCAACGGGGACGGGAACGCCGGGAGCGATCCTCCGGGCAGGAACGAGTTCGGGAAAAGCGGCAAAAAACCACAGCTATTTTCAAACCATGTGAAAACAGCGAAGAACCCGCTGTTTTTGTGCCGTTGGCCATATCAATCAGCGATGCACCGGGCAGCGAACACAGCACGCCGTTCCGTGTGCGTTTTCACCGAACTACAAAAAGGCAAGCAGAACAGCAAAAACGATAGGTGTCCCTTGTGAACAGGGATACACGGGCGGCAATTCCAGCGGATGGCCGTCCACAACAAAACAACGCTCTGCGGCAAATGGCTGTTGCCATCCAGCACATCCATTCTACCACAGAGCGAATCCAAAAAGGAGAAGGGATTACAAATATGAGCAGAAACAAAGCAAAAAACTGCCGCAACGAAGTGAAATCCTACATTACCCGGGAGGGCATGACCATGACGGAGGTGGTGGAGCTGCTGGCCGACGAACACGGCTGGAGCAGCAGCGTCCCCAACCTGTCCGGCAAGCTGCGGCGCGGCTCCCTGCGGTACACTGAGGCCGTGGAGCTGGCCGATGTGCTGGGCTATGATTTAGTCTGGCAGAAGCGCCGGGAGGTGAGGTAATATCGCAGGACCTGCTTACGGCTATATCTGTGTATCAAGCAAAGATCAGAACGAGGACAGGCAGCTTGTGGCTATGCGGAATAAAGTATATCGATAGCTAATATGACTCGCTTTTGTCTCAAGATAGCATAAAATAATTAACGATAAGCATTAAAAATCTCTTGACAAAGCATATGTATCAGTATATACTGAAAATATAACGATAAACGTTAAATAATTTATGTTTTGCGTAGGAGGCGTTCTTATGAATTCTAAAACTCTTTCAAACTTCCACAAGTTCGGTAAAGTGGGCAAGATTGCAATGACAGTCTTAATGGTCATAGCAATCTTAGCGGCTGCAGCGAGCTGTGTAGCTACAATTTTTGTGTCTACGCTTCCAAAGGATGCGCTAACAGTTCGCGTTACCAATCATGCCGAATTCAGGATCAACGAAAAGAATTTCGATTCCCTGTGGGACATTCTTGCAGATGGTTTTTCTTATGCGGGGGACGTAAGCCCCGAGGCAATGCTGAGCGGTGGAAATAATAAGATTATTCCTCCTGAAGATCAGGATTTCAATATGGAACTCTCATTTTTCAACCAGTCATTTTCTTCCGCCAAAATTCATTCCGAAGAAAACACAAAAGTGATCGAAGCCACGTCATCGCCTGCTGAGTACCGTTCGGCGAATTTGGTGTCAGTCCTTATCTTCGCGACTTTGTTTGCTGCTTCTGCTGCCGCAGCTCTGTTTATGCTGAAAAGACTGTTTGCGGTGCTTGCAAAGTGTGAATCTCCGTTCTGCGAAGAACTTGTGACAAAGATGAGAGCATTCGGTTTTTCTCTTCTTCCCGTTGCGCTGTTTGCCACCATTGGTGAAACGCTGTCTACCGCTTTCCTGTCTGCCGGAAGAGACACCGGGATCAGCATTCAGTGGGGCGTCTTAATTGCTTTCGCCGTAACAATGTGTTTGGTGACTGTATTCAAGTACGGGATTCAGCTCCAAAAAGAATCGGATGAAACGCTGTAAGGGGGCGGACAATGGGACATATTGTTTTAAGGCTGGACCGCGTAATGGCGGACCGGAAAATGAGCCTGAATGAGTTGTCGGAGAAAGTCGGCGTTGCAAATGTGAACCTTTCCAAGATGAAGAACGGGCATATCAGCGCCATCCGGTTTTCTACATTGGCTGCGATATGTGACGTGCTGCAATGTCAGCCGGGTGACATATTGGAATACAGCCCTGAAGAATAAAATGAACGTGGATGAAGCATATGCCGATGAAAAGGGCAAACGATGACCATGGCGCCGGAGAAAATCCTCAAGGATCTCTTTGTAAGAACTGAAACATAACAAGCGGAAAAACGATAAAGCGGAAATTTCCTGTAAGGTGCCCGCCTTACAGGAAATTTATTCTGATCATCTATAATCTTACATTAAACTTGGAATAGCCCAAAAATATTCCACTTGACTTCTGAAACGAAAACGGATATGGTGCCGTCTAATAGGATGAAGCCGCTTCAAGTACCGGGGGAAACACTATGGAACAAATCGAAACAAAGAAAGCTCAACTTTCAGCCACCATGGGAGACCAGCAGATCATTCAGTTGTTCTTTCAGCGGTGTGAGGAAGCCATTACCCAGACCCAGAAGAAATATGGTGCGCTGTGCCGCAGTGTGGCCCAGCGGCTCCTGACTGACCCCAGGGACACGGAAGAGTGTGTCAGTGACACCTACCTTCGTGTCTGGAATGCCATCCCGCCGGAACGCCCCCGCTCTTTGCGGGCCTATCTGGCCCGCATCACCCGGAATCTGGCATTGGACCGCTATAAGTACAATACTGCCGCCCAGCGCAGCACCGCCCTCACCGACGCTTTTGAGGAATTGGAACCCTGGATCGTTGCCGGACAGGGTGATCCGGACACAGAACTGGATGCATCAGAGCTGCGCCGGGTGCTGAACGGCTTCCTGCGCCGTCAGAGCGCTGAGGCCCGCGTGTTCTTTTTGCGCCGCTACTGGTATGGAGAGAGCATCCGGGAGATCGCGGAAGAATGCTGTGTCAGCGAAGCAAAGGTTAAGACATCCTTGTTCCGCACGCGGGAACGGCTGCGCACGGAACTGGAACAAGAAAGGATCAGCCTATGAATCAAACTCGTTTTCAAAAATGGATGAACGCCGTGGACGATGATCTGCTGGAGGAAGCTCAGCAGCCTATGAAAAAGAGACGGTCCTGGCTGTACAGAGCCGGGGCGATTGCCGCCTGTCTTGCAGTAGCTGTAACTGCCATCACTCTGTCCCACCGAGGCACCGACCAACCGGCCATGATCGCAAACCCCATGCACGAATCCAGCGCAGCTGAGTTTCAGCAGCTGGGATACTCCATCCCCCTGCCGGACAGTGCCTCCGGCACCTCCTACTACCTGATCGACACAGGGGCAAGCGACAAGCAAATGGCCGAAGTCAATTTTGAACAAGGCGGGCAGACGTACTACTGCCGTGCCTTAAAGGCAGAGCAGCCCCAGGACATCTCCGGTATTTATGCTGACTGGACGGAGAGCCTGGACCGGAGCGGCGAAGATGTTTCCATCCAGCTGCGCAAGTCCGAGGATGCGGCCTGGGTGGGCTGGTATGCTCCGGAGGCCGAGGTGCAGTGGTGTGTTGCCGGCGGCAGCGATGCCCAGGTGCTGCTGGACACCGCCCAAACCATTGTGGAGAAGCTGGGGTACGTCATGCCGCTGTATCCGATGGAAAGTGTGGAGGACGCCTTTGCCGACGGCGAATACTCTGCGGACTTCACGGCAGCGGACCTTGTCAAAACCGGGGATGGGTATTCCCTGACCGCGGAGATCCATGACTATGACTGCTATGAACTGGAAGATATTCAGGGTTTGAAAGAAGGCGACCAGATCCAGGTCTGTCGGAAGCCGGTGACCGTTGAGAGCATCCGGCGGGATAACGGCACTGTCATCATCAACGGCGGCATCGAAAGCGGCGGCGTAGAGCTGATTGAGGATGACGGTCTGTACCGCACCTACGCAATGGATGACCATCCGATCTACTATGATCTGGGAACGATCACCCTGCCCCTATCTACCGACTGCACCTTTGAAGATCACGCCGACCTGGAACATGAACCTGATGGCCTGGTTTATGAGTATGAGGACGTCCCATCGGCTATTCAGGCCAGCGAAACGCCCTTCAACTGCTACAACACGGTCATCACTGTCCGGCAGGAGCAGGTGGTGCAGATCATCCGCTATTGGATTCCCTGATGGATCGACATATAGAATTGAGGTAACATGATATGATTCAGAAAGAAAAATACAACGTAAAAAGGGTGCTTACCCTGATCCTGTCTCTCGCCTGCGTGATAGGGATGCTGGCCGGGTGCGGCCGACAGAACACCAGTGAAGGAAAAGCTGACGGAAGCTCCTTGGAAGAACAAACATCCGACACCTGGTATGAAATTGATCAGGAAGCAGGCATTCTGACCGTCCGCCTTCCCGCCGAAAAGGAAGGATTCATTTGGAACTTTACCATCGACGACACCACCCTGTTGGAACTGCTCACGCAGGAGGACAATGACGGCACCTTTGTTGCCAGCTTCCGGGCGCTGGGAGACGGCGAGACAGTTGTGTCTTTCACCTATGCCAGGGATGATGCGCTGGAGGAAATCCGGGCGCTGAATGTTACCTGCAAGGATGGAAAAGTAGCCGACGTCTCCAACGCTTCCGTTATGCCCATTAGTGGGCAGGATGATCCGGAGATCACAGACCTTCGAAACAGCAACAGCATCCCCATGATTATGAAGGAACACAGCGCGGTGACCTGCGTCTCCGAGACCTGGGACGGGGAGAACAACTGGCAGAATAAGACTGTCCGTCAATTCGTCAGTTCCGATGGCCGCCTGTGGTATGACTACGAACAGTACGATGATGCTGACCAGGTCGTATACTGCGAGGCGGGATACATCAACGATGACGTTCCCGGTGCCCTGTATACCTGCGAAAAAGACGGTCTGAAAACGATGACGCTGTGCCCGGCGTCTGAGTATGAAGCCATGGTGTCTGACCGCTGGCTGGCGCGTCAGCCGTATGACTATGAGACCGTGGCGGACAAGACCGACAGCACAGAGTATGGAACCACCACCCTGACCGCCGCCAGGCAGAATGGTCTGACAGGGATCAACAGCGAGGTCATTTACTTTATCGACGATGCGACCGGCCTCATCACCGGCATGGAGGTGACGGAGCATAGTGCAGAGGACGGCAGCGTAGTCTCCGTGACCCGCAGCAATATTCTCTACGATGAACCCCGGCTCATGGAGGAGCAGGCGGCTATGAATATTCTGTTCCCGGAGGACGCCTGCTATCTGAACGTGATCATCAATCCCGGAAAAGAGAATTCCGAGGAACAGGCTTTCCAGGTGGATAAGTCCACGGAGGTGGAATTTGACGCCATGGAGGGCTATCAGCTGTACTACGATTATGATTGTACCCAGCCCATGAATTGGATCGATGTGGGGCAGAATAAGCTGACTGTCTATGTCACGATAGATCCTGCGAAATAAGCGGTCAAGTGATTCTCCTGTGATCGAACGCAAACAGTTTTTTCAAATCTAACACCGTAAATGACATAGAAGAATAACCATGAATCAAATACACACGAGCAGTGGGACAGATGGACAATTCTTGTCACTTCGGATATTAAGCCCGCATCGGTGCAGATGACGATAAGTAGCGGTCGATTTCTCCATTGCTAATGGCGCACTTCTATACAGGGTAAACCCTGTATTGTGCGTCCTGCGGAGCGAACAGCCCGGACAATTGAAGTCCGGGCTGTTTTGCGTCACTTCGTTCCGAACAAGGGAGTGCCTCCCTTGCGCTGCTTACGCAGCTATCCTAGCGCACTTTGCAGCGGGAACAATCTGCTTTCAGCAGACAGTTCCCGCCGCAAAGTCTGAAAATCTCATACTGTCAGTCAGACCGTCTACCGAAAATGTAGGCGGTCTTTTTCATCCCATCCATCCCATCAAAAAGGAGGTCATGCACTATGACAAAACAGAAAACCGTCCCCGAACTGAAAGCCGAGATTGCCGCCAATGAGCGCCAGCTTGCCCAGCTCCGGCACAAACAGCAGCAGCTTGAAAACCGTGCCGTCTACTATGAAAAGGGTGACCGCCGGAAACGGGCGCACAGGTTGATTACTCGTGGAGCCGCTGTGGAGAGTGTAGTCCCGTTGGCGAAGGTGTTGAGCGAAACCGAATTTTACGCCTTTGCGGAAAAAGCCCTCGCCTTGCCAGAGGTCAAGGGTTTGCTCATGGAGGCCGTCAACGAGCACAACAAAAATGAGTTTTGGGGTGATTGACCATCGCATTATTCCATTTTCACGTAACCCAGATCAAGCGCAGCGCCGGACAGTCTGCCGTGGCTGCTGCCGCCTATCGCTCCGGCGAAAAGCTGCACAGCGAGTATTACGGCGAGGACAGCGACTACACCCGCAAGGGCGGCGTGATCTGTTCGGAAATCCTGCTGCCGCCCCAAGCCCCACCCTCTTTCTCTAACCGGGAAACATTCTGGAACGCCGTGGAGAAAGTTGAGCGCGGAAAGAAAGCCCAGCTTGCATACAGCTTTGACATTGCCTTGCAGAACGAGTTCTCCATGGAGGAGAACATTGAGCTTGCAAGGCAATTTTTGTTGGACAATTTTGTGAGCCGGGGCATGGTGGTGGATTTCGCTGTTCACTCTCCCGACAAGGAGGACGGTGGCATTTCCAATCCGCATTTTCATGTCATGTGTCCTATCCGTCCTATTGCGCAAAACGGGAAATGGGGCAACAAACAGCGGCGGGAATATGTGCTGGACGAGCATGGCAATCGCATCCGGGATGAAGCAGGAAACTATGTGTTCAACGCTGTGCCGACTACCGATTGGGGCAAGCCGGAGACATTAGAGTTTTGGCGTGAACAATGGGCGCAACTGTGCAATTCCAAGTTTGCCGAGAAGGGTTTGGATTGCCGCATTGACCACCGGAGCTATGATCGACAGGGTGTGGAGCAGATACCCACCCAGCATGAGGGGCCGACCGTCCGGGCGATGGAGGCCAAGGGCATCCGCACCGACAAGGGCGGTCTCAACCGCTGGATCAGGAAAACCAACGCCATGCTCCGGGAGGCAAAACAGAAAATTGCCGCCCTGATCGACTGGCTGAAAGCTGTCAAAACGGAGCTGTCCAAGCCCCAGCCGCCTACGCTGGTGGAGCTGCTGTCCGCCTACTATGACAAACGCAATAAGGGCGCATACAGCAGCAAGGCCAAGATTGCCAATCTGAAAAAATTTTCACAAGCCGTCAGTTTTCTGAAAGCAAAACAGCTCTATAACGCTGACGATCTGGACGCAGCTCTGCATACCATGCAGGACAAAATCGACACGCTGAAAAAGTCGACATCCGGGAAGCAGGCCCGCATCAAGGAACTGGACGAGCTGCTTCGCATGGCGGACTACTACGAGGACGGAAAACCCGTTGCGGACAAGCTGAAAACCATCCGCTTTGAGAAATCCCGCCAGAAGTACAAGGCAGAACACAACGATACGCTTCGCCTGTTCTACATGGCTGAGCGCAAGTTGAAAAGACAAGTGGTGGACGGTAAGCTGCCTGCTGCCGCATGGCGTGAGGAAAAGGCCCGTCTGGAAACAGAGTACAAGCTGCACCATCAACAATGAGTCTAAGTCCATCACCACCAGCACCGATATGTTCTACACTGTGCTGAACAAAGGATCTTCTAGCGCGCAGACCATCACTATCAAAAACACCGGCGACGGTATCCTGGCCGTCACCCTGCTGAAGGTCTGCGACGATCCCAACGCCACGCTGGGCGTCCTGACGGAGGAAGACATTACCGCCGCGTTGGTGAGCCTGGGCTATGCCGAGGAGGAGACTCCCTCCAAGCCCGCAAAGCCCGAGAAGCCCGCCAAGCCTGAGGCCCCTGCAAAGCCCGAGAAACCTCAGACTCCTGCCAAGCCCCAGACCCCCGCGAAGCCCGGCAACGGCAACTCTGCCCAGAAGCCCGGCAATGCCTTCGGAACCCAGAAGCCCAACAACGGCAAGCACTGAGCGGGATCTGACCCGGCAACGCAATGAAACGCGCACCGGCCGTCCAACAGGACGGCCGGTGCCTTTCGTTATTCCAGCCCCACTGTTAAAGGCGGCAATCTTCTGAACAGATCACCGCGATCATCAGGGAAGCGGCGCCCCAATGCCCGCCGAAGATGAAAACAGCCCCGACAGCATTCCGCGCTGTCGGGGCTGTCTGTTGGATGGTGTTATTTTTTCGCCGCGGCCCGTTTGGCCTGCCAGCGCTTGTAGCGTCCGCTGGAGGTGACGGCCATGCAGATCACGAAGATCAGCAGCACCAGGGAGACGGGATGGCTCACCAGATCCACCAGCAGGGCCGGGATGCTGTTGTTGGTCATGGTGGCGGCCCGGCGGAAGTTCAGCTCCAGCAGGTCGGACAGGATGATGCCCAGCACCGTAGGGCCCACCGGGAACTTGTAGAGCTTCATGACGTAGCCCAGGATGCCGAAGGCGATCATCCAGTAGACGTCCATGATGGAGCTGTTGATGGAGAACGCGCCCACCACGGACAGCAGGATGATAATGGGCATCAGAATGGTCTTGGGGATCTCCACGATCTTGGAGAACATCTTGATGCCGGTGAAGCCGAAGATCAGCAGGAAGATGTTGCCCACAAACATGGCGCCGATGATGTAGTAGAACACGTCGGGGCTGTTGGTCATCAGCAGGGGGCCGGGATTCAGGCCGTGGATGTACATGGCGCCCAGCATGATGGCGGTGACGGCGTCGCCGGGGATGCCCAGGGACAGCATGGGAATGCAGGCGCCGCCCACGGCGGCGTTGTTGGCACTCTCCGGCGCCACCAGACCCTCCATGGCGCCCTCGCCGAAGGGCGTCTCCGGGTTTTTCGTGGTGCGCTTGGCCTGATCGTAGGCCAGCAGGGCGGCGATGTCGCCGCCGGTGCCGGGCAGGGCGCCCACCACCGCGCCGATGAGGGAGCTTTTCATCGTCAGGGGGACGTAGCGGATGGTGTTCTTCCAGCTGGGGATGATCTTGTCCACCTTCTGCTTCACCGGATTTGTGGTCAAGTCCCGCAGCTGGATCAGCGCCTCGGACATGCCGAACAGGCCGATCATCACCACTACGTAGCTGACACCCAGCATCATGTAGGTCCGGAACATGGAGCCGCTGGGGCCCAGCACGAACCGGTTGTGTCCGGTCTGGCTGTCCAGTCCCACGAAGCCGATGAACAGGCCCAGGGCGGCGGACAGGATGCCCCGGGTGGGGCTGTCGTTGCCCAGGCTGCTGACCAGAAACAGTCCGATGACCGCCAGCAGGAAGTAGTCCCGGGGCGCGAAGCGCATGGCAAATTTGGACAGATACGGCGCGCCCAGGCAAAGGATCAGGGTGCCGATGAAGCCGCCCAGCACCGACTGAATGACGGTGACGCCGATGGCCTGTCCCGCCAGGCCCTTCCGGGCCAGGGGATAGCCCTCCAGGGCGGTGGCCACGGCGGCAGGGGCGCCAGGGATGTTCAGCAGAATGGCGGAGCGGGAGCCGCCGTACACGCCGCCGATGTAGACGCCCACCATGGCCGCCAGGGCGGGCAGGGTGGCCCAGGAGTAGGTGAAGGAGATCAGAAGGGAAGTGGCCATGGTGACGGACAGACCGGGGATGGCCCCCACGTAAATGCCAAGAAACACGCCGGCGGCCAGACAGAGCAGAAGGACCGGGTCCGTCAGCGCCTGGAGGGCGTAGCCCAACGCCTGTGTAAATGCCATATGCGGACCCTCCTTTCAGGGCAGCTGTACCTGGAAGATGTACTGGAACACCACGAGAATGCAGAGCACTGTGATGGCCGAGATCACCAGGGTACGGAGTTTGTTCTGATGGCTGAGCGTCATCATGGAAAAGACCAGAAAGAGGAACGTGGACACCGCGAAGCCGATGAAGTTCAGCATGACGGCGTACAGCGCGCAGTAGAGAATGATGATCCCCACCTTGCCGGGAAACAGGTAGGCGAAGGTCTCCTTTGTCTTTCGGACCAGAGGAATGCCGTCCTCAAAGGGCCGGGGCATCCCCCGCAGCTCCAGCAGGATCACGACGGTGGAGACCAGCATCACCAGTGCGCACAGGGCCGGGACCGTCCCCTCGCCGGAGAGCTTGGGGGCGGTCAGGAACATCTTCAGGGACGCGATGAGACAAATCAGAGAGAACAGGCCGAGGACCAGAAGAAAGCCCCGCTCCCCCTTTTGCTGTGTACGTTTTTCCATGATACCTCTCTTTTCTTTCGGACGAAAATCAGCGGGAGAAAACACGGGAAGAAGCAGGCCATGAGACATGGACTGCTTCTCCGCGTATTGCTGTTTGGTTGAGGAATTTACTTTTCGATGCCCACGGAGGCGGGATCGATGGTGGCGACGCCGGAGTCATACAGCATGTAGCTGGTGGTGGAGCGGTACTTCTGGAGGTATTCCACCGCCTCGTCGCCGGTCATGTTCATAATGAAGCAGCCCTTGGAGGCAACCAGTTCCTGAAATTCCTGATCCTCGCAGGCCTTGGAGAAGGCGGCGGTCAGGGTGTCGATGATGGCCTGATC
Source organism: Dysosmobacter sp. HCP28S3_G4 (assembly GCF_052065175.1). NCBI lineage: Bacteria > Bacillati > Bacillota > Clostridia > Eubacteriales > Oscillospiraceae > Dysosmobacter > Dysosmobacter sp. HCP28S3_G4. Next base: position 11,827 of record NZ_JBQHUP010000034.1, read on the forward strand.
GGTGCCCAGCTTCACAAAGACGCCGTAAAAGGGACCCCAGGGCAGGATCTCATTGTACTCGGGATAGATCTCGGTAATGGCGGGGACATCGTCAAAGCCCTCCAGGCGCTCGTTGTGGAACATGGCCAGGATGCGGATGTCGCCGGACTGATAGAAGCTGGCGATGGAGCCCAGAGTGGAGACGGCGAAGTCGGCGTTGCCGCCCATGACGGCGATGGCGCACTCGTTCTCACCGTCGAAGGGGACCATGTTGGCCTCGGTGCCGCTGATGCTGCGGATAATGGTGGCGCACGTCTCGGGCAGACCGCCGGCGCCGGTGGTGGCGGCCACGACCTTACCGGGATTGGCCAGCATGTCGTTGATCAGGTCCTCCAGGGTCTGATACTTGGAGTCCTTGGCCACGAAGATGCCGCCGTAGCTGTTGGTCAGCAGGCAGATGGGATAGAAGTCGTCATAGTCCAGCTCGCTGGTGCCCATGACCTTGGCGATCTGGGGATTCTCCGCGCCGAACAGCAGCTCATAGCCGTCTGCCGCCTGGGCGTTGACGTAAGCGGTGGAGACGCCGCCGCCGGAACCGGCCCGGTTGGTGAACACGATGGACTGCCCCAGTTCCTCCTGGGCCACCAGGCCCGCCGCGCGGGAGATGGTGTCGCACACGCCGCCGGCGCTCCACATAATGGAGCCCTGGATGTTCTTGGTGGGATAGGCGGGGGCTTCGGCCTGCTGAGAGGAGCCGGAAGCGGACGCGCCGGCGCTGGCCGCGGGCGTGCTGCCGGAGCCGCAGGCAGTCAGAGAGCAGACCATAAGGGCTGCAAGCAGGGTGGCAATGATTTTTTTCATGGGGGTTCTCTCTCCTTTGATTCTGATATCTTCCATATCCAACAAAACTTTGCTGCTTTAAACTTTAGTACTTAAAAGCGATGAAGTTCTTAAACATACTACTGCAAGATCCGGAAATAGTCAAGAAGAATTTCAAAAAAAATTAGCGGAATTTGAAAAAGGATGGCCCGCGGCGCCGCGGGTTTTGACCGCCGCGCCGAAATTCAGCCGTTTTGTCAGGCCGCAGGGGCGGAAGCGCCGGGGGACTGGGGGCCGGGGGGGCGAATTTCCGAAGAAACGGCCCCGAAGCGGTTTCCGCCGCTCCGGAGGCTGTGTTCATTGATACGCCTGCGACGGCAGGCTGCTGCTCCTGACGGGGCGCCGGTGGTCTCTGTTTTCCGTGCCGCAGGACGATCAGGGCGCCGCGTGGATCAGGAAAAACAGGCTCCGCTTATCCACGATCCGGTGGCCAGCCGCACAAACAGGCTGGCTTTCTGATCGCTCTGTTCCATATGCTCTCTGTACTGCCGTGGTCACTGCTGCGCGGACGGCTCCTCCGGGACGCCCTCGATGGGGAAGTCCCCCTGATTCGTGTGGAACACCGCCCGGAGGCCGCTGGCCGTCAGGCTGCCCTGCAGGCTGCCGGACATCTCGCTCACCGCCGTTTTCAGGGTGCCGGCGGCTTCAAAGGTGTATTCCACGGCAAAGCTGCCGCTGAAGGTGTTCTCCGCCCCCAGCAGGTCCAGCTGAATGCGCCCGTCCCCGGGAAGAACGCGGGCGCGGCCCTCCTTGACGCCCATGGGGCTGTGGAGCTGAATGCGGTAGATCTGATCGGACATGGTATCGTCTCATCCTGTCAAAGATGCTTTCACCATACTCCGGCCTCCGGCGGGGAACAATCCGCAATTCATCGCAAACGTGCAAAACTACACATTTTTTGAAAATTGTGCAGCGTTTGCGGCGGAATGGTTTTACAAATGTACACAGGTTGTTTAATGATTTTTTCCGGCGGACGTGCTATATTAATACAGGAAAAGGAGCGGATCGCAAGCAATGAAGCAGGAAGAGCTTTCCCGGAGACGAAAAGAACAGATGGCCCAGGCCCTGAAGCGGCTGATGGCGAAGAAAAGCCTGCAAAAGATCACCATTCAGGAGATCGCCGACGACTGCGGCATCAACCGCTACACCTTCTACTATCACTTCAAGGACATCTACGATCTTCTGAAGTGGATGTTTCAGGAGGAGGCGCTGTCACTGATCCAGAAGAGTGACAACTGCCTGACCTGGCAGGACGGATTCCGGCTGTTTCTCCGCAGCGTCCGGGAAAACAGGGCGGTGATCCAGTGCGCCCTGAACAGTCTGGGGCAGGACGCCCTGCGGGACATGTTCTATCAGGAGTTGAAGCATCTGATGAGCCTGTTCCTGGCCGAGGTGAAGGGACGGTATCAGGTGTCGGAGGAATATCTCAACTTCCTGTCGGACTTTTACATCGCGGCCCTCAGCGGCACGGTGATGGAGTGGGTCCGCCGGGACATGGACCTGTCGGAGAATACCATGATGACCTATTTCCGCGTGGCCCTGGACGGGCATATGGAGGAGGTCTTCCGGCGGGCGGAGCAGGAGGGGCTGTGACGGCCTTCTCCGGTCCCTCCGGCGGGGGAGCGTCTGGTCTCCTTTTATGAAAAGGCTACCCTCTTTGTCGGGCGGCACGGGTTTCGCACACTGCGGCGGACCCGTGCCGCCTTTTTTGTGTCTTGTGGCGGAGAGCCGCGGGAGGTATCATGGAACTGTAAACGAACTTATGGCCGTTCGGCGCGAAAAGCGCAGGGAATGTCGAGTGAACGCTCCGTCTGCCTGTTATGATATGTGTGTCGGAGGTGAGAGAATGAATGAGCAGATCCTGGCGGTCCAGCGGATGCAGGACTATATCGAGGCCCACGGGACGGAGGACATCACTCTGGCGGATCTGGCCCGGGCGGCGCGGTTCTCCCCGTGGTACGCCTGCCGGCTGTTCCGGCGGTACACGGGACTGGCCCCGGCGGAGTACATCCGCCGCCTGCGGCTGGCCCGCTCCGCCCTGCGGCTGAAGGAGGGGGGCTGCCGGGTGACCGACGCGGCCTACGCCTTCGGCTTCGGCAGCGTGGACGGCTTCCAGCGGGCCTTTCTCCGGGAGTTCGGCTGCAATCCCGGCGAATACGCCCGGCATCAGGTGCCGATCCCGCTGTTCATTCCCTACGGCGTCAAATTCAGAGCCATCAGAGAGGAGCAAATGGACATGGAACAGGTGCGGAGCGTATTTATTCAGATGGTGAACAAGCCGGAGCGGAAGGTGATCATCAAGCGGGGCGTTCAGGCGGAGGACTACTTCCCCTACTGCGAGGAGGTGGGCTGCGACGTCTGGGGCATCCTGACCAGCATGGACTCCCTGTGCGGGGAGCCGGTGTGCCTGTGGCTGCCGCCAAAGTACAAAAAGCCCGGGACGTCCACCTACGTGCAGGGCGTGGAGACGGCGGTGGATTACGACGGCCCGGTGCCGGAGGGCTTTGACGTCATTCAGCTGCCCCAGGCGGAATACCTGATGTTCCAGGGAGAGCCCTTCCGGGAGGAGGACTACTGCCAGGCCATCCTGGCCCTGCGCAGCGCCGTTGAGAAGTACGACCCGTCGGTCATCGGCTATGAGTGGGACCGGGAGAACCCCAGGATCCAGCTGGAGCCCCGGGGCCAGCGAGGCTACATTGAGCTGCTGCCCGTCCGGCGGGCCGCAGGACGGTAAAAGGCCCCGGACGGCTTCCGCGGGCGTGCACGGAAGACCATGAAAAAAGCCCCCGGCGCGGCGCGCCGGGGGCTTCGCTATGCACTTACGCCTGCGTGCGGCGCTCCGCCGCCTGCAGCAGGTTCTTCAGCAGCACCGCCCGGGTGACAGGGCCCACGCCGCCGGGCACCGGCGTGATGTACGACGCCCGCTCCGCGGCATCGTCAAACACCACGTCGCCCCGCCAGACGCCCTCCGGCGTCCAGTTGGTGGACACGTCGATGACCACGGCGCCCTCCTTCACCATATCGCCGGTGACCAGGCCGGGCCGTCCGGCGGCGGTGACCAGAATGTCCGCCTCCCGGGTGACGGCCCCCAGGTCCGGGGTTTTGGAGTGGCACACCGTCACGGTGCCGTCGGCCATCAGCAGCAGACGGGCCATGGGCTTGCCCACGATGTCCGACCGGCCTACCACCACACACCGCTGACCGGCGGGGGAGATTCCGTACTTCTTCAGAATTTCCATCACCGCGGCGGGGGTGCAGGGGACGAACAGCGGGTCCCCGGAGGCCAGCCGTCCCACGTTCACGGGATGGAAGCCGTCCACGTCCTTCTCCGGTGAGACGGCGTCCAGCACCGCCCGGTGGCGGATGTGCCGGGGCAGGGGCAGCTGGATGAGAATGCCGTCCACATCGTCGTCCCCGTTGAGCTGCCGGATCAGGTCCAGCAGCGCCGCCTCGGAGGTGTCCGCCGGCAGGCGGTGCTCCATGCTGCGGAAGCCGCACTCCCGGCAGTCCCGCTCCTTGCCGGCCATGTACTTCCGGGAGGCGGGATCGTCTCCCAGCAGCACCACTGCCAGACCCGGCTGCCGGGGCAGCTTCGCCGCCGCGTCCCGGATCTCCGCTTTCAGCTCCGCGGCCAGAGCCTTTCCGTCAATGATCGTCGCCATGAATGTCCTCCTGAATCGTTGTCTCACCGGGAATGGGCTCCTGGGGAGCCTCGTCCGCCGCGGCCGTGATCTCCGCTTCCGGTGCTTCCCCGGCTTCCGCGGCCTCCGCCGCCTCGGCGGCGCGGGCCATCTGGTTCACCAGCAGGTCTTCCGGCGACCGTTTTTTGATGCGGATGTTGTAGAACAGCATGAACGCCGCCAGCACCACCAGCACCAGGGACAGCGCCTGGGAGACCCGGATGGGCTCGCCGAACAGCTTCCAGTCAAACAGGTACAGGCTGTCGGTCCGCAGGCCCTCGATCCAGGAGCGGCCCAGGCCGTACCACAGGAAGTAGAACCAGGTGTTCTCGCCGTCGAACCGGCGGCCCTTGGAGATGACGAACAGGATCAGCAGCAGGCCCAGCAGGTTCCACAGGCTCTCGTACAGGAAGGTGGGGTGGACCTCGATATACTGGCTGGCGCTGGTCCACAGCCGCATCCGCCAGGGCAGGGCGGTGGCGGCGCCAAAGGCCTCCCGGTTCATAAAGTTGCCCCACCGGCCCACCAGCTGGCCCACCAGCAGGCCCATGACGCACAGATCCGTCAGGGCGCCCAGTTTGATCTTCTGGCACCGGCTGTAGACGATGGCCAGGATGACGCAGGCGATGACGGTGCCATAGATGGCGCCGCCGCCGTCCCAGATGGCCACCACCCGGCCCCAGTCCAGACCGCCGCTCTCGTTGCGGAACAGGTCCAGATAGAACAGAACGTAATAAGTCCGGGCACCCAGGATGCCCAGGGGCACGCCCCACAGCACCATGTCCACCACGTTATCTTCTGTCAGGCCGTAGTGCTTGGCCTGTTTGGTGCACAGCCACAGGCCCAGGAGGACGCCCAGGCCCAGGATGATGCCGTACCAGTAGATGGGCTTCTGCCCGAGATAAAAGGCCACGGAACTGGCGGTGAACTGCCAGTCTCCCAGCAGGCCGGGAAAGCTGATAGGGGAATCTTGCATAACAGTCAAGGGTCATTGCCTTCTTTCTATGAAACAGGGTCAGGTCCGGGGCAGGATCTGGGACAGGACTGCCCGGTCCGGGGTGATATTCTCCCGCAGGAAGGAAACCACGTCCTCCTGGGAGACCGCGTCGAAGATCTGGGGGAAGGTCAGGGGATCGTAGCCGTGGAAGTAGCCCTCTGTCAGGCTGACGGCGATGTTCTCAAAGGAGTTGAGGCCCCGCAGGTTGTCGCCGAAGGACGCCCGCCGGGTCCGCTCGAAGAAGTCCGGGTCGATGCCCTCCCGCACCAGCCGGTCCGCCTCCTTCTGGATGGCGTCCGCCACGGCCCGGGCGTGGTTGCTGTCGCCGCCGGCGTAGAGATAGGACATGCCGGGCATCATCTCGAAGGTGCCGCCGAAGCTGCCGTTGATAAGCCCCTGGCTGTACAGCCGCTGGTACAGGGGAGAGGACTCGCCAAGCAGCAGGTCGCAGGCCATGTCGCCGGTGACGGCCAGCCGCAGCCAGTCCGCCCCGTCTTTGGCGGGGACGCACTTGTAGCCCGTCAGGAACTGGGGCATGGAGACCTCCATCTCCCGGGATGTCTCCTTCTGGGCCACCTCCGCCGGCTCCTCGCCGTAGTCCCGGGGGATGACGGGGCCGCCCTCCCGGGGCAGGATGCGCCGTGCCAGGTCCACCATGTGCACCGGGTCCACGTCGCCCACCACCGTGAGGATCATGTTGGAGGGGGTGTAGAACGCCTTGTGGCAGTCGTACAGCGTCTGAGCGGTGATCTCCCGGATGGACTCGATGCTGCCCGCCACGGAGATGCGGCCGGTGTGGTTCTGATACAGGGCCTGCATCATCCGGGTATAGATCTGCCAGTCGGGGTTGTCCTCGATCATGCGGATCTCCTGGCCGATGATGCCCTGCTCCTTGGCCACGCTCTCGTCGGTGAAGTAGGGGATGGACACGAAGGACAGCAGGATCTTCAGATTCTCCTCGAAGTGGTCCGTGGAGTCGAAGTAGTAGCCGGTCATGGCGTTGGAGGTGAAGGCGTTGGGCTCCGCACCGTTCTTCGCCAGTTCCTGAAGGGCGTTGCCCTCCTTGGTGTCGAACATCTTGTGCTCCAGGTAGTGGGCAATGCCCGCCGGGGTGTCCAGCCACTTGCCGTTCAGCTGGAAGCGCACGTCCATGCCGCCGTAGCGGGTGGCGAAGAAGGCGTACTTCTTGACATAGCCGGGCTTGGGCACCACGCAGACCATCAGGCCGTTGGGCAGCGTCTCCCGGAAGACAGACTCGCCCACCCGCTCGTAAAAGGTCTCTCTCATTCCGCGGCCTCCTTTCCCTTCAGGAAATAGACGGTGTCCAGCGTCACGGTCTGCATGGCCTCGAAGATCCGCGCCGCGCTGGTGTTCCGGACGTCCGTGGCCAGCTCCTCCGGCGTCTCGCTCTGGCCGGTGGCGGCCTGACCCAGGTAGAAGTTCTCCAGCCGGGCCTGGGAGTCGCCTATGGAGGCGTAGGCGTTCAGCAGGGTGCTGCGGGCGCCCTCCAGCTCCCAGTCCTCCAGCTCCCCGTTCTGGACGGCCCGGAGCTGGAGCATGATCTCGTCGTAGGCCTTCTGGAAGTTCTCAAACTCCACGCCGGAGGACACGGTGATGATGCCCTTCTGCCGGTGGTACATGGAGGAGGCGTAGTAGCACAAAGACAGCTTCTCCCGGACGTTCAGGAACAGCTTGGAGTTGCTGGACCCGCCGAACAGGGTGTTGCCCAGCAGCAGGGCCGGGAAGTCCCGGCTGCCGCAGGTGAAGCCCATGCCCAGCTTGCCCTGGGTGACGTCCATGACGTCGGTGACGGTCCGGGCTTCTTCACGGGCGGGATGGAACGCGGCGGGCGCCAGCTCCCGGACGTTCTCCCGGGGCAGGGCGGAGAAGGCCCGCAGCAGGGCACCCTCCACCCGTTCCGGCGCGGCGGAGCCGCTGTAGAACAGCTCCAGCCGGGCGGAGGCGATGAGGGCGGTGTAGGCGGCGTACAGCCGCTGGGGGGAGATTTTGGCGGCGGACTTCTCGTCGCCGAACCGGCTGACGCCGTAGGGCTCCCCGGCGCACATCTCCTGCAATAAGCGCAGGTCCGCATAGTCCCGCTTGTCGTTGAGAATGCCCCGGATGGCGTCCACCAGATTGGTGCGCTCGCCCTCCACGTACTCCGGCAGGAAGCGGCCATTTTTGGTGGCCGGTGCGCAGATCAGCTCCCCCAGCAGGTCGGACACCGGTTCCAGCAGCTTCTCGCCGCCGGGGACGAAGGCGTCGTCGATAAAGCTGGCCACGAAGCCCACGCACTGGCTCTCCGCCTTTTTCCGGACGGTGTAGTCGATCTCCGCGCCGTACAGCCGGTCCAGCTCCACGGACAGGCTCCCCATGTCCGGGAAGCGCATGGTGCCCCGGCGGAGCACCGCCGGCAGCAGGGCGTGGACGGCGGCGTTTTTGTCCGTCAGGGGGGTGACGAACTGGGCGGACAGCAGGCTGGTCTTGAATTTCCGGGCGGGAAGACAGGTGAGATACACGCCCTCCGCCAGTTGTTTTCGGATGACTTTCACGATTTCACTCCTCACGGGAATGTCCCAATATGAAATACGGAATATAGTATACCACGCAGAAGCGGTTTCCTGCAAGTGGCAGAAAAACAGTCCCGATGGCGGCAAAAGACCCCGCTCAGGCACTGAGCGGGGTCCTGAATCCTATTTCTTCCTGCTTTTCTGCCGCCAGAGCAGCCATCCAAGGCCCGCTGAAACGGCGCAGAGCAGCGCGAAGCCCGCGATGATAGCCGCCACCGCGCCCCGCAGGTCGATGAAGGAGCCCCGGTTGTCCGAGCTCAGCACATACTGGGCAAGCAGGAGCAGCAGCACCACGGCGCAAGCGGGAATACACCGGAAAACGGACCGCCTTGTCCACCGGCAGAGGGTGTACTGCCCGGCGAAGAAGACGAGCGCCGCAGCGGCGGCCAGAACGAACAGCGTGTAATCCGTGCCGTTGACGGCAAACATGGCGGACCCTCCTGCCTGATTACGGATAACTTCATTATAAGATGCGTGGCCCGTCTCTGTCAAGCCGGGAAGGCTTGCAAAGACGGCATGAAGGGCGTATCATGAACAAAACGTCAGCAGCTGCGGAGGAGGGAACGCCATGGTCATCAGAGAGTACCGTCCGGAAGACCTGCCGGTCCTGGCGGCACTGTTTTACGATACGGTCCACGCTGTCTGCGCGGCGGACTACACCCTGGCGCAGCTGGACGCCTGGGCCCCGGCGGACATGGACGCCTCTGCGTGGGCGGCGTCCCTGGCGGCCCATCATACCGTGGTGGCCGTGGAGGGCGGGACCATCGTGGGCTTCGGGGACATGGCGGCGGACGGGTATCTGGACCGCCTGTTCGTCCATAAGGACTTCCAGCGCCGGGGCGTGGCAAAAGCCATTTGTGACGCCCTGGAGGGCGCGTCCGGGGCGGAGCGATTCACCACTCACGCCTCCATTACGGCCCGGCCCTTTTTCGAAAAGCGGGGCTGGCGGATCCTGACGGCCCAGACCGTGGAGCGCCGGGGCGTCTTCCTGACCAATTACCGCATGGAGAGGCGCCGCTGGCCCTTCACGGGGCCGTCCGGCACGGTCTGTGGCAAAACAGGAAGATTTTTTTCCCGCAGCGGCGGATTTTCTGCCATTTTTCCCTTGACTTTTAAACGGGATTCCTGTAAACTGTTTGACGTTGTAAAGCGAAGCGGCTTTACAGAAATAAAAGGGAGGGGTTTTCCGTGAAGAATCAGACCTACCGCATGACCATGCTGTACGATTTCTACGGGGATCTCCTCACGGACCGGCAGCGGGAGTTCTTCGACCTGTACTACAACGACGATCTCTCATTGGCGGAGATCGCGGAGAACGCCGGTATCTCCCGCCAGGGCGTCCGGGACGTCATCGTCCGGGCGGAGGCCCAGATGCAGGAGATCGAGGACAAGACCGGCCTCATCAAGCGGTTCGAGCAGATGCGCGGCCATCTGGACGCCATCCAGACGGCGGTGGACGGCATCAAGCAGCTGAACTATCGCCTCTACGAGGACCCCAGACTGGGGGAACTGGCCGATACCATCGCGCGGGAGACCGCCGCGCTGAGAGAGTAAGCAGGAGGAGCTATGGCATTCGAGGGCCTGACAGAAAAACTGAGCGCCACGTTCAAAAAGCTGCGGGGCAAGGGCCGTCTGACGGAGAACGATGTCCGGGAGGGCATGCGTGAGGTCCGTCTGGCGCTGCTGGAGGCCGACGTCAGCTATAAAGTGGTGAAGGAGTTCGTGGCCAAGGTCACGGAGCGGGCCGTTGGCAGCGACGTGCTGGACAGCCTGACCCCCGCCCAGCAGGTCATCAAGATCGTCAACGAGGAGATGACCGCGCTGATGGGCGGCACCACCTCCAAAATCGCCATGGCCAACAACGGCCCCACGGTGGTGATGATGGTGGGCCTTCAGGGCGCCGGCAAGACCACCAACGGCGCCAAGCTGGCAGGTTATTTCCGGAAGCAGTTCGGCAAGCGGCCCCTGCTGGTGGCCTGCGACGTGTACCGTCCCGCCGCCATTGAGCAGCTGAAAGTGGTGGGCGGCCAGCTGGACATCCCCGTCTTCGAGGAGGGCGCGGGCGACCCCGTGGAGATCGCCCAGCACGCCCTGCGCCACGCAAAGGACTACGGCAACGACATCGTGTTCCTGGACACCGCCGGCCGTCTTCATGTGGACGAGGCGCTGATGGACGAGCTGAAGCGGATGAAAGCCGCCGTCCATCCCAATGAGATATTGCTGGTGGTGGACGCCATGACCGGCCAGGACGCCGTCAACGCGGCCTCCGCCTTCGACGAGGCGCTGGGCATCGACGGCGTGGTGCTGACCAAGCTGGACGGCGACGCCCGGGGCGGCGCGGCCCTGTCCATCCGGGCGGCCACCGGAAAGCCCATCAAGTACGTGGGCACCGGCGAGAAGCTGGACATGATCGAGCCCTTCCACCCCGACCGCATGGCGTCCCGCATTCTGGGCATGGGCGACATGCTGACCCTCATCGAAAAGGCCCAGAACACCTACGATGAGAAGCAGGCCGCCAAATTGCAGGAGCGGCTCCGGAAGAACCAGTTCACCCTGGAGGACTACTTCGAGCAGCTCCAGCAGCTGCGGGGCATGGGCGACCTCAGCCAGATCGCGGGCATGCTCCCCGGCGTGGCGGGCAAGCAGCTCCAGACCGCCACCATCGACGACAAGGCCCTGGCCCACACGGAGGCCATCATCCTGTCCATGACCCCGCTGGAGCGGGAAAATCCCCAGATCCTGAACGCCAGCCGGAAAAAGCGCATCGCCGCCGGCTGCGGACTGCAGGTGGTGGACGTGAACCGTCTGCTGAAGCAGTTCGAGATGATCCAGCAGCTCACCAAGCAGATGAGCAAGGGCCGTCTGCCGGGCATGGGCGGCAGGATGCACGGCATGGGCCGGAAAAAGCGGTTCAAGTGAGCCGCTGTCCGAAAACCGGATATAGATGCTCTCGCATTTATAGATAAATCTTATTTATTTTACTTTTGGAGGTACAATACTATGGTCAAGATCAGACTGCGCCGTCTGGGCGCCAAGAAGGCTCCTTACTACCGTGTCGTGGTGGCGGATTCCCGCTTCCCCCGCAACGGCCGCTTCATCGAGGAGATCGGCACCTACAATCCCTGCGTCTCCCCCGCTGAGATCAAGATCGACGCCGAGCGTGCCCAGGCCTGGATCAAGTCCGGCGCTCAGCCCACCGACACCGTCCGCGCCCTGCTGAAGAAGATGGACGTCCTCCAGTAATTCGGAGGGCAGAGCATGAAAGACTTGCTGCTCTACATCGCCAGAAACTTAGTGGACGATCCTGACGCCGTCTCCGTCACGGAGATCGAGGGCGATCAGGAGCTGACGCTGGAGCTGCGCGTCGCGCCCGACGACATGGGCAAGGTCATCGGCCGTCAGGGCCGCATCGCCAAGGAGATCCGCACGGTGGTGCGCTCCTATGCCCAGCGTACCGGCGTCAAGGTTTCTGTTGATATTGTAGACTGAGCGTTTCTTCTGAACGCAGAAAAGGGACTGGCCCATGGCCGGTCCCTTTCGCCGTCTCCGGCGGAAAAAGATCCGTATCCGTTGGAATTCCAACAGACAGGCATCTGAAAACGTGGTATTATCCCGGTATCGTAAGCACGGAAAGGAGGGGCGTCATGCCCTACATCAAGAACATGGAACATGAGAAGGTCCTGTCGCTGGCGGAGTTGGTTTCCGTCCAGCCGGGACAGGTGGTGAGCCGGACGCTGGCCCAGAATCCGGCGGTGAGCCTGACACTGTTCGCCTTCGCGGCGGGGGAGGAGATCGGCACTCACGACTCCGCAGGCGACGCCATGGTCACCGTCCTGGAGGGAGAGGGCCAGTTCACCGTGGACGGCACGGTCTACCGCTGCAAGGCGGGGGAGAGCCTGGTGATGCCGGCGAAGAAGCCCCACGCGGTCTACGCGCCGGAGAACTTCAAGATGCTGCTGACCGTGGTGTTCCCCCAGCCCTGAGCCGCGGAACGCGGCGGCAAAAGCGAGATCCCGCCTGCGCAAGGCTGCGCGGGCGGGATCGTTTCGTTTCGGAGGAGCGAACTCACTGTTCGGACTGCTTTGCCAGCACCTTCTGCAGCCAGTCTTTCCCGTCCACGAAGCGGGAGACGATGTAGCTGACCACATAGTCGCCGGCGGCGTTGATCATGGTGGCAGGGGGGTCCACCAGATTGCCGATGGCCACCAGAATGGGGAAGGCCACCTCGATCTGCTCCGGGAAGAACAGGGAGCAGATGATATACTCGCCGATATAGCCGCCGCCGGGGACGCCGCTCATACCCACGGAGGACAGCACCGCCACCAGCACCACGGGGATCAGCTGGTCGAAGCCCATGGGCTGGCCGAACACGCCCAGCACGAAGGCAATCTTCAGCACGCAGGAGAAGCAGGAGCCGTCCATGTGCATGGTGGCGCCCAGAGGCAGCACCATGTCGGAGACGTCCTTGGAGATGCCGGTCTCGGCGGCCACCTCCATGTTGGTGGGGATGGTGGCCACGGAGGAGCAGGTGCCCAGGGACACCACGGCGGGGCGGGTGATGTGCCGGAACATGGTCTTCACGGCGCCCTTGCCACCGCCGAACCAGGCGAACAGGGGCCAGGCGGTGAAGATATACACGAAGCACAGGGGATAGTACAGCAGCAGCGCCCGGCCGTAGTTCTCAATGACCTGGGAGCCGTAGCTGGCCACCAGATCGGCGAAGATGGCGAAGAAGGCGATGGGAGCGTAGTAGGTGACGATCTTGATGAACTTCAGCATCACGTTGGTCAGGTCCTCCAGAAACCGGCCCACGGGGGTGTCGGCGCCGCCGTTGAGATTCACGGCGAAGCCGAACAGCAGGGAGAACACGATGAGGGGCAGCATGGCCCGGCGGGTCAGCAGGCCCACGAAGTCGCTGGCGGTGAAGAAGTTGACCACCAGCTCCGACAGCGTGGCGTACTCGCCCATCTCCTCGGAGGGCAGCTCCGTCCAGGGGGCCAGAACCGGCGGAAACACCTTCACCAGCAGGAACATGACCACGGCGGCGATGGCCCCGGTGATCACGAAGGTGCCCACGGTGACGCCCATGATCTTGCCGGCTCGTTTGCGGCTCTGCATGTTGGCCACGGCGCTGGAGATGGACGCGAACACCAGCGGCACCACGATGCAGAACATCATGTTGATGAACACGGTGCCGAAGGGCTTCAGAACGGTGGCGCCGGCGCTGACGGTGCTGCCGTCAGTACCCTTCACCACGGGCCAGCACCAGCCCAGAATGGCGCCCAGGACCATGGCGGCCAGCATGATGGCCATAAAACGGTAATTCTTCGCCACAGATTTTGCTTCCATAAATACTCCCTCCTGATCGTTTCTCATACGGAACTGGTTTTGGAAGATGACTCTGTCAGGCGCAGGTCCTCGTCGGTGACCTCGCCCTTGCAGACGATGTTGGTGGGGCCCGTCAGGAACAGATCCGTGATCCGGGAACCCTGACGTACGGTGTCGATCCGCAGCTCGCCGCCGGGCATCCGCACCCGGACGTCCCGTCCGCTGACCTTTCCCTGAAGGGTCAGCACCGTCACGGTGCTGCCGGTGCCGGTGCCGCAGGCGTAGGTGAAATCCTCCACGCCCCGCTCGAAGGTCCGCTCGTACACCAGATCCTCCCCGGCGATCTCGTAGAAGTTCACGTTGGCACCCTTGGGGAAGGCGGGATGCCAGCGCAGCTTCCGGCCCAGCTCCCGCAGGGCGTGTTCGTCGGCGTCCTGCAGGCCCGGGAAGGGCACCACCGCGTGGGGCAGGCCCGGGTTGCCCAGCTCCACGTAGGAGCAGGGGTACCGGACACCGTCCACCTCCACGGCCATGTCCAGTCGGACGGTGGAGGGGTCGTTGAGGCGGATGCGGTAGTTCCGCCGGTCGATGCGCTGTCCGGTGATGATGCCGGCGGTGGTCTCCACCGTCTGTGTCTCACCAGCCAGACCCGTCTCGTAGCCGTACCGGCAGATGCACCGGGCACCGTTGCCGCACATCTCGCCCACGCTGCCGTCAGAGTTGTAGAACCGCATCCGGTAGTCGCCGCCCTGGACGGGGGCGTCCACCACCATCAGGCCGTCGGCGCCGATGGACAGATGCCGCTCGCACAGCGTCCGGGCGATGTCCGGAAAGGCCTCCTCCGGCAGATGCTCCTTCAGATTGTTCAGCAGGATGAAGTCGTTGCCTGCTCCGTTCATTTTCCAGAATTCCAAGGTGCTGCCTCCTGTCTTCATTCTGCTCTCATTATATCAATGTGGATTCCGCAAATATACGATGGAAAGTGCCGGAAACCATGCAAAAAATGCTGTGCCGCCGGTGCGAAATTCCTTTGCGGAATGGGACTGGATATGGTATGCTGAAAATAGACAAGAAAGAGGAGGAGGCGGCTGCATGGCCCGGAAAAATACCCGGAACACCAGGGGACGCATCATCTCGGCGGCCTGGAAGCTGTTCTATGAGCAGGGCTACGAGAATACCACGGTGGAGGACATCGTCTTTGAGTCCGAGACCTCCAAGGGCTCCTTTTACCACTATTTCGACGGCAAGGGCGCCCTGCTGGGCACCCTGGCCAACGTGTTCGACGAGAAGTACGAGGAGCTGCTGCCCTCCCTGACGCCGGACATGGACGCCATGGACAAGCTGATCTACCTGAACCACGAGCTGTTCGCCATGATCGACGGCGGCGTGTCCATGGACCTGCTGGCCCGGCTGCTGTCCACCCAGCTGCTGGCCCGGGGAGAGAAGCATCTGCTGGACCGGAACCGCACCTATTTCAAACTCCTGCGGCAGATCATCGGCGAGGGACAGAGGGCGGGACAGCTCCGCCGGGACCGCACCGTCAACGAGATCGTGAAGGCCTACGCCCTGTGGGAGCGGGCGCTGATGTACGACTGGTGCCTGTGCGGCGGGGAGTATTCCCTGGTGGCTTACGCGGACCAGATGACCCCCATGTTTCTGGCCAGCTACCGGGCTGGAGCGGAGACCTGAGAATATTTTATGATTTTCCCAAATTTGCATATCAAGAATCGTCTTGTTTGAAAATTCTTATATAAGAGGAAAAATTCGACAGGATGCGCGGCGGAGTATAGAATTTATTCTATACTCCGTTCTGTATTTCATTCTTGTTAAAAGTATGATATCATGTCTTCCATTGAAGTACAAAGGAGAGAGAAACCAATGACAATCGCACAAATCTGTATCACAGGCACGATTATTTTTTACCTCTGCTTCGTCATCGTCACCGGCGTGATGATCGGCCGGCGGAGCAAAAAGAGCGCCGAGGGCTTCTACCTGGGCGGCCGGGGCATGGGCCCCCTGGTCACGGCCATGAGCGCGGAGGCCTCCGATATGAGTTCCTGGCTGCTGATGGGCCTGCCCGGTCTGGCCTATCTCAGCGGCGTGGCTGACGCCGGCTGGACCGCCATCGGTCTGGCGGTGGGTACGTATCTCAACTTCCTGCTGGTGGCCAGAAAGATTCGCCGCTACAGCGTGAAGCTCAATGCCATCACCATTCCCTCCTTCATCTCCAAGCGGTACGGGGAGAAGAAGCCCGTCATCATGTGCATCGCGTCCCTCATCATCCTGATCTTCTTCGTGCCCTATGTGGCCTCCGGTCTGGCGGCCATCGGCAAGCTGTTCAACAGCCTGTTCGGCTGGAACTATCTGGTGGCCGTGGCCATCGGCACCGTGGTCATCATCAGCTATACCTCCGTGGGCGGCTTCAGCGCCGTGGCCACCATGGACCTGATCCAGTCCATCATCATGACCTGCGCCTTGGTGGTCATCACCGGCTTCGGCATCTACCAGGCCGGCGGTCTGAGCGCGGTGATCTCCAATGTTCAGGCCCTGCCCGGCTACCTGAGCTTCACCCAGACCCACGACGCTGCCTCCGGCGGCGCGTCTCCCTATGGCATCATCACCATCGTCTCCACCATGGCCTGGGGCCTGGGCTATTTCGGCATGCCCCATATCCTGGTGCGCTTCATGGCTATCCGGGACGAGAGCGAGCTGAAGCTGTCCCGGCGCATCGCCTCCATCTGGGTGGTGATCTCCATGACCGTGGCCATCTGCATCGGCATGATCGGCTACGGCGTCTCCAAGGCAGGCCGCATCCCCATGCTGGAGGGCAGCGCCTCTGAGACTGTCATCGTCAAGATCGCGGACCTGCTTTCCTCCTATGGCTTCCTGCCCGCCATCGTAGCGGGCCTGATCCTGGCCGGCATCCTGGCCGCCACCATGTCCACGGCGGACTCCCAGCTGCTCTCCGCCGCCTCCGCCTTCTCGGAGAATATGCTCCAGGACGTGTTTGGCGTCAAGATGACTGCCAAGCAGACCATGCTGGTGGCCCGCCTGACTGTTGTGGTCATCGCGGTCATCGCCGCCTTCCTGGCAACGGACCCCAACAGCAGCGTGTTCCAGATCGTGTCTTTTGCCTGGGCGGGCTTCGGCGCCACCTTCGGCCCCGCCATTCTGTTCGCCCTGTTCTGGAAGCGCAGCAACCGTCAGGGCGTCCTGGCGGGCCTGGTGGCCGGCGGTGTCATGGTCTTCGTGTGGAAGTTCTGTGTGCGTCCCATGGGCGGTGTGTGGAATGTCTATGAGCTGCTGCCCGCTTTCATCGTCAACGCGCTGGTGGTGGTCCTGGTGAGCCTGCTGACCGCCGCACCGGATGACGGTGTTGTCAAGACCTTTGAGGAGGTCCAGGAGGGCAAGTAAGCACCTCTGTGAGTAAGCGCAGACAAATGGCCGCGGGATATCCCCCGCGGCCATTTCAGTCTGTCGAAAAAGTCGAGCATAGCTGGGTTTTTTCGCATTTATATGGTAAAATAAGCATGGGTGATGAAAGATGCTTGAACGAGGGAAGCTGGATCGTGGAATCGTAGAAAT
>NZ_JBQHUP010000035.1:0-28096 GCF_052065175.1 Dysosmobacter sp. HCP28S3_G4
TCTTCCTTGAATTCCTTGCTGTACTTTCCCATTGTGATCCCCTCCATCTTTGTTTTTCACTTTAACAGATTTTTGGGGAATTTGCGACTGCACTTAAAGGGTACCACTCCATTCATGCCCGTGTCCGAAATACCCGAAGGCATTTCTTCTAACCCATTGCTTCACCATGAAGCAGTTCTCTCACATTCTAACAGCTTCAGCTTTGAGATGGAAAAAGACGCGGCTGGCTGCCGCGCCTTCAACCGTAACTATATTGTAGGAGACATTATAGTAAGAAGATGATAGGAGAGCTGTCTATGTCTGCTTCTTGCACCAAAGCGTTTGCATATCAACAGGGAATGCTGCTTTATTTCAACTAGGTATTGCTGGAAAAGGGGATCATCACAGAACGGGAATACCGGGCCATGAAACTGAAGATCCAACTGCGTGAGAAAGAAGGGGGGCGGAGAGGATCGGCGCTTCCTCCCGTGAAGTGAAAATGAGGGGCTGCCTCGCTTTTTTGGTGAGACAGCCCCCTTGTTTTGTGTCTTTCAGAGGGCCAGATACCGGGCGGCGACCTCATCCGCAGCCTGCTCGATGGAAAGAACCGAGGTGTCCAGCATCAGGTCCCAGCCGGCGGGATCGTTCCAGGAAAGGCCGGTGTAATGTTCCCGGTATTTGCTCCGCTGGCGGTCCATGCGCCGTACCAGACGGACCGCCCGGCTGTGAGAGAGCTGCTCCTGGTCCATTTTCCGCTGGATCCGTGTTTCAAAGGGAGCAGATGCGAAGACCCGTAGCAATCGGGCGTCCGTGTCCCGCAGCACAAAGTCCGCGCAGCGGCCCACAAAGATGCAGTCCTCCTGGGCGGCGATGCGCCGGATCTCGTGGCTTTGCAGGGCGAACAGGACCTCGGAGGTGGGCAGGCCCCGGGGCACGTGGTGGTTGCCCTCGCATACCACCCGGTAGAGGTATGGATTGGTGGCTTTTTCGTCGGCGTCCTCCAACGTTTTCACCGCCAGACCGCCGTATTTGCAGGCCAGGTGCAGGATGTTTTTCTCATAAACCGGGATACCCAGCTGTTGACCGACTCGGAGGGCAATCTCATGACCGCCGCTGCCGAACTGCCGTCCGATACAGATGATCCGCATGGTTATTCCCCCTTTTGTAACGTGCTCAGCACCGCGTCCGGTATGACAGGCATTTCAGCGGCGGCTCCCGGCGTCAGCTCTCCCGACAGGGAGATGGGCACGTCTGAGAGCAGGATGTGGGCGCTGCCATCGCAGGTGAAACGGATACTTTGAATGGCGTTCTCTTTCAGGACGATCCGGATGCTGCCGCTGGTGAGGCGGGTGTCCAGCGTGCGGAGCTGGGGCAAAATGGCACTGGCCACGGCCTCCAGCCCCTCCTGGTCCAGAGACAGGGTGTAGATTTCTTCTCCGTCCCGCTCCGTGCGGACAAGGCTGCCGTTCATGCAGAGCCGGCCTGCCAGCTCCACCAGGGCGGCGGACTGCGTCACGTCCGCATCCGCCGCGCTGACCGCACTGCCGTCCTCGCCGCAGATGGTGCTGTCAGTGAAGTACAGGGTGCGGCCGTTTTTGCGGACCAGACTGACCTGCATTCCGCTGCACCGGGTCCGGTACAGCTCCAGCTGGTCATCCAACACCAGAGGGCCGCAGTTGGCGGACAGGGAGAGCCGGGCGGAGAAGGGATCTTCGGCGTTCAGCTTCATCCAGGCCGTCATCAGATGCAGCAGCTCCTCTGCGGGGATCCGTTCCGCCTGGACGCCGCCGTCGCGGAGATGCTGGCGGACGGCCTGGGGGATCTCAGGCGGTTGAGCGGACTGGCGGATGGAAAGATCCAGGGAGATGTCCGCCGGTGTGCCGGAGAGGGTGCCCTCCGCTGAGAACCGGATACCGGACAATTCGCCGCTGCTGGATATCAGGTCGATGTCCACATCCTGCACCGCGATGGACTGGACCGCGGCGGGGAAGAGGTGGGTCAGCAGGGATTCGGCATCTTCATCCGTGACGGTGATACTGTAAATGGTCTCGCCGCTGTTTTCGTATACGGAGATCCGGGTAGCCCGGTACAGTTCTTCGGCGTTGTCCAGCAAGGTGGAGTAATCGGGGAAAATACTTCCGGTGCTGAAGGATTTTCCGTTCTCTGTGTAGACAAGACCGTTGGAATAGTACAGGGGCACGCCGTACTGTTCGGCCCGGGTGACCCGCTGGCCCTCCGCTTTCGTGCGGGTCAGCTCCGTACAGACGGTGAAGTGTTGCTGCCCTACGTCCACATCGGCGGTCAGCTCCATAGAGAGCTCCGTTCTTTGAACATATTTGTGGAGCAGGTGGTAGGCGACAAGGCGGTCATTGGCGCCGGAGCCGAAGAACCATGCGGTGCAGAGCGACAGAAGCACCAGCGCTCCGGCAACCAGCCGCAGCGCCCGCCGCTTTCCGGAGGGACGGGGCGCAGGGACGGGAGCCTGCGTCTGCGTGGGAAGAGCTGCCTTCGCCTTTCGGGCGGACCGGCCACGCAGGAGCAGCACCGCTGCCAGCCCGGCACAGGCGATGGCACCCAGCAGCCACAGCCACCAGATGGGGGTGCGGGACACCACGGCGAGATTGCTGCTGTCTTCGGGCAGGTCGAACCGCAGGTAGCTGCCCACGGTGTCGGTGTCCAGCCGCTCCCATTTGCCTTCCAGCAGGGCGTATACTTCCAATTTGTCGGTTTTTCCGCTGGGGGAGAGGTAGCGGACCGTGTGGGTTTCCTGGCCGTCTGCCGGAATCGTCAGCTGCCATTGCTCCACGGCTTTCCGGATGCTGTCGGGCGTCCGGCGGACCGCGGGGGATTGTCCGGCGGACCGCTCCGCTGCCAGATGGTCGCGGTTGCTGAACAGGCCCTCCACCAGGAACACCGGGCGTCCGTCATCCCGTTGGCTTTCGGAGGAGAGGGCGGAGATGCAGGGGGCGTACACAGCGGTCACATCAGTGTCGAAGCGCAGGTCGGACAGGTCTGTCAGGTCCCACACGGCGTAGCTGCCGCTTTCGGCGGGAATATCAGGGAATACGGAGTCATCCAGGGAGTCTCCGTAGTGGAAGAACACGGTTTTCAGCACCTGGTCCCGGGCCAGGAACCGCAGTGTCAGCCGCTGGAAGGAGATGGGGAGCCCCGGTGTTTTCAGAAGTGTCTCATAGGAAACCGGCTCCGCCTTTCCGGCAATGCTGATGCCGCCGATGCCGGCCAGCTGGTCAGAGACGAAGGTGTTGTCCCGGAAGGCGCCCCGGTCCACGCCGGAGATGGCACCGACATACTGTTTGGCGTCGGTGACGCGGACCAGGGAGTGGCAGCGGGAGACTTCGCCCACCGATTTGGCGGAGCCCTCCACGGCGGCGGAGCCCACGATGCCGCCTACGTATTTACCGCCGCTGAGACGGCATTTGGCGAAGCTGTCCCGGATGGCAGCGGTGGTGAATCCGGCGATGCCGCCGATGTAGTCACCGCTTTCGCTTTCCACAATACCGCCGCCTTCGCAGCCGGTGATCAGCCCCAGGTCCATCCGGCCGCAGATGCCGCCAACGTAGTCCCGACGGCCGGTGACGGTCCCGGTGTTGGAGCAGTTTTGCAGGATGGCTTTCAGCTCATATTCCCGCCGGTACAGGGGGGTGTCGCCGGAGAGGGCGTCGCTCTCCGGGTCCAACTCATATTCCACAGCGATGGTGCCTGCCACACCGCCGGTGTTGATGTCGCCGGAGACGGCGGCCTGGTTGACGCAGGAGAGCAGCTTGCCGCTGGTCACGGCGTCGATATCCGCCTGAGAGGCATCGGAGAACCGGTCCTCCGGCGCGGTGTTTTCCAGGTCGTCCACCGCGTCCAGCACTGTGTTCATGATGCTGTGGAACTGGCTGCTGATGGCCCGGACGTCGTTGGTCAGCGTGTGGGCGGTGCCCTCCATGGCGCCGCTGAGCTGGTCCACGTGGCTGTTGAGCAGATGCAGCGTGTCGTAGAGGGCGTCGGCAGAGGTACTGATTGCCTCATCCGGGTGGGCGATCTGGATGGGGTCCGCACTGGAAAGAAAGTCCAGTAGGTCCTCGGCGTCGGAGAGAATATCCTGTCCGTCCGCTGACACATCTCCCAGAATGTCCAGGGCCTCCGCCAGCTGCTTTGCAGCGGTGGTCAGCGCGTCGGAGGCAGTCTTGGCGTCGGTCAGAGCGCCGGAGGCGGTGTCCAGGGCTTTGGAGATCAGGTCCATCGCCTGGGGCAGTTGTTCAAGGCCCTTTTTGATTTGGGCCAGCGCCTGTCTGGCGGCAGCCTCGTCCCGGGTTTCCACAGCGTTTCGCAGCTGCTTTGTACCATTGGATAGATCGGACAGGCCGCTTTTCAGCAGGCTGCTGGCAGTGGTCAGGTCAGCTGTGGCCCACTGCAAGGTATCCATTGCGCCGGAGCTGGCATCGCCGGCCTGAACCAGCTTCCGGGCAGCGGTTTCCAGCTTGTTGATGCTTTTTGTGATGGGGCCGGACAAGTCCGTGACCTGTTCGGAGATGGCGGACAGCTGGTCCAGAGCGTCCGCCAGGATATCGCTGCCCCGGTTGATCTCCGAGATGACGCCGTCACCGTAATCTGACAATTGGTCCGTCAAATCCTCAGCGTGGCCGGAAGCGGTGTCCAGTACGCCACTAATGGCGCTGAGACGGTTGGAGAGGTCGGTGGAGGAGTCTTCTGCATTGTCCGCGGTCCGGTCCACCAGACGCTGGAGGGCGTTCAGCTGGGAGCGGAGCGTCTCCAGGGTGTCCTCGGAGAAGTTCAAAACCACGTAAGGCTCCGCCTGGCCCACGATACCGCCGATGTCCTTGCGGCCCAGCACCTGACCGTAGTTGACGCAGTGGGCCGCGTAACCGCAGCTGCGCCCGGCGATACCGCCCACGTTGTAGCCCACATGCTGATAGCCGATGATGCCGGTGTTGACGCAGCTGAGAAGCATACCGGAGGAATAGCCGGCGATGCCACCAGTGTCGGTGGCTACATTGATGGTGTCAAGAGAACGGAGGGTAAGCAGTTGGGCGGAAGGGGTCAGATCCAAGTCGGACAAGTTGATACCGGGGTCCACGCTGGTGATGTTCACATAGCTGTCGTTCCGGCAGGAGGATACCACGCCCAGATTCACGCCGGTGATGCCGCCGGTACGGCTGCTTCCGGTGACACTGCCGGCGGCGGTACAGCTTCGGATGGTGCCGGTGAGGGCGTTGGTGCCCACGATGCCGCCCACGCCGTCTTTTCCGGACACAGTGCCGGAGAAGGCGCAGTTTTCAATCAGGCCACCGCTGCGTCCTGCGATACCGCCCACATCTCGGCTGCCGCCGGTGGGCTGCACCGTGCCGCTGACCCGCAGGTCCCGGACCACGGCACCCTCCTGGAGGACGCCGAACAGTCCGGCGGGAGACAGATTGCCGGACAGGTTCAGACCGGAGATGGTGTGGCCGCCGCCGTCAAAGGTGCCGCCGAAGGTGGGGATGGGGGTGTAATCGGTGCTGCCCAGGGAGATGTCGGACCGCAGCACCACGGTCTTGTCCCGGGACCAGGTGTCCAGGGAGCATTGCGCCGCCAGGGCCAGCAGGTCCCCGGCGCTGTTGATGTAAATGGTTCGGCTGTCGGCGGCCAGGGCCGGCGCGGCGGTCTGTGCGCACAGTAGCAGGGACAGCAGCACTGCCGCCGCCCGACGGATATGGTTAGTTCGTTTCATCGTCTGCCTCCTCTGTCACAGAACCGGAGATCAGGTTCAGATCCACTTTGCCGTCCACCACCGCGTGGACCATGCCGCTGATGGTGCCGGAGATCTCGCCCCGCACCATGCCGTCCACCCGCACCCGGCCGCTGGCACCCCGCCGGCGGATGGCGCTGGGCATTGAGAAGGAGGTCTTTTCCACCACGGTGCCGCCCAGCAGCAAAATCTGGGGCAGCACGAACATCACCAGGAAGATGGAGAGGATAGTGCCCCGGCCGAGGCTTTGGCCGATACCCACGATGGCGGCCTCGGAGGTCATCTGCCCGATGAGGATGCCGGCCACCGCCAGAATGGTGCCGGAGGTGATGATGGTGGGGAAGGCAAAATTCATGGTCTCAATAATGGCGTCCTGATGGGACATTTCGTTTTTCAGCTCCATATACCGGCTGGCAATGACGATGGCGTAGTCGATGTTGGCACCCATCTGGATGGAACTGACCACCAGATAGCTCATGAAGAACAGCGGCGTGCCGGTAAAGGCAGGAATGGCGAAGTTGATCCAGATGCAGCCCTGGATGACCATGATCAGCAGGACAGGCATTCCGGCGGATTTGAATGTGAACAGCAGCACCAGCAGCACGATGAAGATGGACACCGCGCTGACCACCGAGTTGTCCCGGCTGAAGGTCTTCTGGAAGTCATATTCCGTGCTGGAATTGCCCACCACGTAGATGTTGCCCTCAGGGTAATACTTCCGGGCGGTCTCCGCCATGGTGTCCAGGAAGGCGTAGGTCTCCTGCCCGCCCTCCGGCAGTGTCAGGTAGACCAGCACCCGGTTGTAGGTATCACCCTGGAGCTGGAGCCGGGCGTTGGTGAGTTGCTCCCGGGCGTCGTTCAGGGTGTCCATCTGTTCGCTGTCCAGCGTCACATAGCCCTCGTCCAGCTGGTCGCAGACAAAGAGGAACATATCCATTAGGGGGACGCTGTACGTGGAGACGCTGCCCACGATCTGACCGAATTCCTCATGCTTGGCCGCGTAGGCGGTGTAGATGCCTTTTGCCAGCTCGTAGTCCAGGTCCGCCAGCTCGGCGAACTGCCGGGGCGTCAGGCGGTCCGCCGCCATATAGCCGTCCATGGCCTCCACGTTGGAAAGCCCCAGGGTGTAGTCCACCTCGTCCCGCTGCTCCAGGTCGTTGAGCATCAAGCGCTCGGCGGTGTAGTCTCCGGTGGGGACCACCAGGGCTACCAGGTTGGAGGAGGTGAAGGTGTCGTCGATCATCTGCTCCGCGATCTGGATGTTGTTGAGCTTGGGGGTCTCAATGCCGCCGTAGCCGTAGGCATAGGGGCAGTTCCCGGAGAAGTGGAGGGCCAGCAGGATCACCGCCAGGAAGACGGGCGGGATGATGAAGCGGGTCCGGTAGGCGAAGCGGCCCACGAAGGGGATGGGGGGCACGAAGCTGCGGTGGCGGGTCCGGTCCATCAGGGGGCCGAACAGCACCAGCAATCCGGGCATCACCACAAATACCGCCAGCAGGGCGAACAGGATGGATTTGATGAGGCAGATGGCCATGTCGGGACCGATGCGGAATTGCATGAACATCATGGCCACCAGTCCGCCAATGGTGGTGAGGGAGCTGGCGCCGATCTCCGGGATGGCCTTGCTCAGTGCCACGATGGTGGCCTCCCGAATGGGCAGGGTCTGGTGCTCATCCTTGAATCGGTTGCAGAGGATGATGGCGTAATCCAGGGACAGCGCCAGCTGCAGAATGCTGGTGACGGAGTTGGACACGAAGGAGATCTTTCCCAGCAGAAAGTTGGAGCCCATGTTCATGATCATGCCCGTCACGAAGGTGAGCAGCAGCACCGGCACCTCCGCGTAGGTCTGGGAGGTGAGCAGCAGCACCACCAGGATGATGACGGCCACATACACCATGATGACGTTGACCTCGGCGCTGATGATGTCGCCCTTGGCATTGCCCAGAGAGGTGGAGACGTAAATATCGTAGCCGGACAGGCTGGCCTTCACTGTCTCCAGAGCGTCCAGACAGGCCTCGTTCTTTTCGTCGTAGTCGAAGGTGATGTCGTACAGGGCGGAGGCCTGAGCGTAGTGGTCGGAGGTATCGTCAAAGGCGATGCTCTGCACGCCCTCCAGCTTGGAAAGTTGCGTCTCCAGGGCCTGGGCGGTGCCCAGCGTGATGTTGGCGACCATCACCCGGGCCGTGCCGAAGGTGGTGAACTGGTCCTCCATCACGTCCAGGCCCTGCCGGGTCTCCGACTCCGGGGGCAGATAAAAGGCCATATCGTTCTCCACCTCCACCCAGTTCCGGGAGAACATGGTGAAGATCACGCTGATGACGACCAGAAGGAAAAACAGGTTGCGTTTGTCCACGATGAAGGTGGCCAGCTTCATCATGAAGCTTTCATTTTGCGGTTCGTTGTTTGCCATAGGTCAGTCTCCTTTCCTGGAAGTTTCCAGCAGCTCGCCCCGCCAGGACAGCTGTTCTCCCGCGGTGCGGGTGGTCCCGGTCAGCGCGGAGCCGTTCCATTCCAGCGTGGATTCGCAGGGGAGGACGCTGACGGCGGTGCGCAGGCTGTGGGCCAGGACCAGCCTGTTCCCATCCAGCCGCCGCCCGGAAATATTGTTGTCAAAGCCCAGCAGGGACAGTGTACCGCCGATGCGGCCATCCAGAAATTCCAGCTGTAAAAGTCCCGGACGGGGGCCCAGAGGACTTTCCAATGTCACGCGGTAGCAAAGACGCATGAGACGTCCACCTCCCGTAAAAATTCAATTCAACCATAGCGGATGATACCTTCACTGGCAACATACAAACCGGCGGCAGTGTCGCATTTATGACAGATTGACCGGATTGTATAAATTGTCAGCGGCGGGAGGATGTGGTATAATGGCGGCAAACTAGCCGAACATGAACGGACTGGCCCGTAGGAGGGATCTATGGAAAAGAAAAGCTACACTGCGTCCGGCCAGACCAAACGGGCCATGGCGGACGCCCTGAAAAAACTGATGACACAGAAGCCTCTGGATAAGATCACCATTCAGGAGCTGATGGAACAGTGCGGCATGAAGCGCCAGAATTTTTACTACCACTTTGAGGACATTTATGATCTGCTGCGCTGGATGTTCCAGGAGGAGGCGGTGTCTCTGCTGGAACAGCGGGAGGGAGCGCTGTTGTGGCAGGAGGGGTTGCTCCAACTGTTCCGGTATCTCCAGGAGAACCGGAAGGTGTGCCTGTGCGCACTGAAGTCTCTGGGGCGCGATTATGTGAAACGGTTTTTCCGGGAGAACATCTACAACATCATCTACCGAAGCGTGGAGCAGATGGAAGAAAAGCTGGGCGGCTCGGAGAATGACGCGGAGATGCTGACCCATTTCTATGTCATTTCACTGGCTGCCACTGTAGAAAGCTGGCTGTACGAGGAGATCGGGCAGACGCCGGAGGAACTGGTGGCCTTTTGTGATACCATGCTGACAGACCATATCCGGGGCGCGGAGCTGCGGCTCCGGGAGCGCCGGGAGGAACGGACGCCCTGAGCTGGGGGCATCAATATAATGAAGAGGGCGCTGTCTCTCATGATTTTTCGAAATCATGGAGAGGCAGCGCCTCTCTCATTTAATACTATTTCTTAATAAAATACTTCAAATAAATGCAAAGATATGCTATACTATATCTGGGTGATGAAGATGGCTTCCAGATATAAATTCAGTGATGAAGAAATAAAAGCGATTGAGCAAGCACGCGAAGAAATCGCGGCCTCAAAAAAATTAAAACCTCTGTAGAAGATCTGAAAGTTATCCACAGCGGAAAGAAAATCCGCTTGATGTTTCAGGATGAGGCTGGATTTGGAAGGATAAACAGGCCTAAATACTGCTGGTGTGAGAAAGGGATACGCCCCAGCGTACCCTGTCACCATATCCGAGAGTATCGCTATGCCTACGGAGCGGTAGAGCCGTTGACCGGTGAGGGATGCTTTCTTGTCATGCCTTATTGCAATACAGTGTGCATGAACATCTTTCTGAAGGAATTGTCTGAACGATATTCTGAGGACATCATATTGCTCTGCTGTGACGGTGCTGCATGGCACAAATCCGGAGGCCCGCAATTACCGGAGAACATTATCCTTTTCCACATCCCCCCGTATACGCCCGAGATGAATCCCATTGAACAGATTTGGAAAGAGATCCGAAAACGTGGGTTCCGTAACGAGGTTTTTGCCACATTGGAAAAAGTTGTTGATCGCCTGTGTGATACCATTTGCTCTTTGCCTAACAATGTCATTTCCAGCATTACTGGCAGAGATTGGATAATTGAAGTTTTTAATTAAGAATTAGTATGATACATATCCTTGTTTGCGCATAACTCCACCTTCTGCGTCATCTTTTGAAAAAATACGTTCAACGTAGACCTAATGCAACTACAGCAATTGTTGCGTTTACCAAAGTCTACGTTGAACGTATTTTTTTATTTTTTCTGCTTCCATGGGTGGTCAGAAGGGGCCTGTTTTCTACATTTATTACGAGAGGATTACCGGTCGTTGCTCAAAGTTGAAAATTTTTTGCCAAAGGGGGTTTCATTTTACCCCTCTATTTCTCCATTTACTATGAAGGAGTGTGAAGGATATGCCTGTAAAAATCCGCTAACCAACGGAGGAGAAGGAAAATCATTGCCAATCGCCCGAAGAAGAAAATATTTTGTCTGAGACGGGTATAAATGCCCCCGCTTTTTCTCCATTTATTATGAAGGGATATGCGGGACAAGCCTGTAAGCCCATCCGATACCTGAAAGGAAGATAGACGATGAAGTATTCTGATACCTATAGAGAGCAGCTTCTTCTGGATGCCGTCCGGTCGGCCGAAGATGCCGCCATCCAGCTCCGGCAGTACGCCGCCTCTGTTCTGGAGCCTGCGCAAACAGTTCCGGGTGATGTGTTTTCTGACAACAGCCAAGCCGCAGTTGTAGAGATTACCCCGGAGGGCTGGCTGGCAGCCTCCCTTCCGGGGATGATGCCACGGCGGGATGACGCTGACCGCTCCCGGTTTCTTGCCGGACTGCTGCGGGATACCATCCACCGGACCTTCCCGGAACATGACCAGCCGAAGTTCTGTGCCTGCGTGTTGGTGTACGAGCACATCTATGACTTCAGCCGCAGTCGCCGTTTTATCGACCATGACAATCTGGAGCTGAAGCACTGTCAGGATGTGCTGGAGGCAGCCTTCCTCGCAAACGATACGGCTGCCCTTTGCTCCGCATTCCAGTGCAGTCACCGGGGAGAGCAGGATGGAACCCGTATCTGGATCCTGCCGCCGGAACAGTTCCCGGAATGGTTAAAAAATCACTCAGAATGCTGGAACAGCACCACCGAAAATGTGTACGATTAGGCCAAAAAATACATACCTATTTTGGTCGAAAACCTCTTGCAGATTTTCGGCGTTGTGCGGAACCTCCAACCCATTGGGGTGCAAGGAGTTCCCGACGCAAAAACGGTCGAGGGTGGGAGTGAGTTGGTAAGAATTTTGATAATAGGCAAGTAGCGCAGTCAGGCAACCTGATAGAATGGTGCAGGGCAATTGAGGGTTGCGGGTATGAGGTGCCAGCAGCCTTGTGTATGGTGTTTCGTGTTTGCTGCTGTGAGCCTGTTGGGTGCGCTGCTGTGGGAATGCGTATGGAGGATATGAAGATGCAGTTGAAGAATGGATGTATGGCAGTGAAGCTGATGGAGTTTGTGGGCCTGTGTGGAGAGGTGCCGGTATCGCTGGTGCGGAAGCTGCCGGGGTACTATGACTATAATCGCCGCCTGGTTACAAAGTTGGTGCAGGAGGGGTATCTGAAGGAACGGCGTATGAAGGGATACCGGCGCAGAATCGTCCGCTCCCTGAGTCTGACAGAGGCTGGCTTAGGTCAACTTCAAAGGGTAAGCCCGGGTCGGGCGCAGCGTGTCCGAGCCCATGCGCTGGCTCCGGAGAGTGGGCACGGAAACTGGAAGAAAACGCTGCGGCTTCACCGGGGAGCGGCCTGCCTGCTGGCTGCTATAAAGCTGGAAGCGGTCTGGCAGCCCGGGCGGCTGAAGGATGCCGCACTGGGCAACCAGCTTACCTATTACAGCGCCTATGAGCTTGCCAGGGAATACGGCTGGGATAACAAGGGAGCCCGCCTGTCAGGTGTTCTTGTGGATAAGTATTACTACTACCCACTCTATTATCTTGGTGACAACAATCTGCGCTGGTCCGAGGAGGCGGAGCGGATGTTCCTCGACCATATAGCCGCTTCTCCACTGGGACGTAGTCGAATTCCCGGCAGCAGCCTTCTGTTGGGAGAGAGTTGGGACTTGGTGCAGTCCCTCATTATCCACGCAGTCAATCCCCGCAGCCGTCTGATTCATTTCACGAAAGACAGCTGCTTCCGCTATTTTACTATGGACGATATGGGCCTGCGTTTGTTGAAGCTTTATTTGGACGATACATACCTGGTTGCTTTCCAGCAGTATTTGCTGCAAAACGGCGTGTGTGAGCCGTCCATACTGCCGGGGTATCTGTCCAGTTTGGAATCGCTGTCTGAGCATTATGACTCGGGCAAAGAGAAACGGGAAGCGCGCTGCCTGGACAGAGGCACATTCTTTGCGTGCCAGATAGGCATTTTGAAAAGATTCTGCAAGATCGACCCGGATTTACTCGTCATACCTGACCGCTGGCTTTTAGATTTTGAAATGAATGGAGATCACAACGATGTTTGAACGAGAACCGATTACTGCAGGCGAACTGATGGACAAGCAGTTTTTACCCAAGCCTGTGATTGTTGAAGGCATGCTGCCTGCCGGGACCTATATTCTGGCAGGCACGCCGAAAATAGGCAAATCATTTCTGATGACCCAGCTCTGCTGGAGCGTAGCAGAAGGAATACCTTTCCTGGGATTGGCTACGCGGAAATCCACTGTATTGTATCTGACCTTGGAAGACACCCAGGAGCGGCTGCAGAGCCGCTTGGCCAGAATGTTCGGAACAGACTGGTCCGGCTCCGAATTTCATCTGCTGTTTCAGATCAATCAGCAAGGAGACGCCTTGATACAGCAGTTTCAGGATTTTATTCTTGAACACCCTGACACGAGGCTGATCGTGATCGACACACTTCAGCGGGTACGGGAGAGCGATGGATCGTCATACAGCTACAGCCATGATTATGAAACCATTTTGCCGTTGAAGACATTTGCAGATGCATATGATGTCGCTCTGATTGTCGTTCACCACACGCGGAAAAACGAGGACGATGACAATCTGTTCAATCAAATTTCCGGGACCAACGGCCTGTTGGGCGCTGCAGACGGCGCTTTTCTTCTGCATCAGGGCAAAAATGATGTGCTTTTGGAGCAGACAGGCAGGGATGTGCCAAACCAGCGATATGTGCTGCGCTTTGATAAGAGTCGATGCGTTTGGGATCTGATCAGAATGGAGCATACGCCATTGCCGGAACCTCCCGATCCTCTTCTGCCAGTCATTGATCAGATTATTGGCAAAGATGGCTGGCGCGGAACTGCAACAGAGCTCTTGTGCTGTGTCCAGCAAATTGCCCCGGACGCAGAACTGGTACCTAACACTCTGACGAGGAGACTGAACACACTGACGGAGCAACTATCAAGGGAATATGGAATCTTATTCCGGAATGTCCGCAGTTCTGAGCGGCGTGAACTTCGCTTTTTGAGGATACCGCAGCATGACGATGATGACGCAAATGACGGTTCTGCCCCTGAGGGAAAAATACTGTCATTACCGTCATTTGCGTCATTGGAAGGTGGTGATTCAGATGGCGAATGAGCGAGTTCCTGTGTGGGAGAAAGCCAACCTCAGTCTGGAGGAAGCCGCAGCCTACTTCGGTATCGGCATCAACAAGCTGCGGGATATGACCAATGATGAAAATTGCCCGTTTGTCCTCTGGAATGGGAGCAAGCGGCTGATCAAAAGGAAAGCCTTTGAAAAATATTTGGAGTCCGCCTATTCAATTTGAGCTTGGAAAAGCCTTTCATGTGGTGTATGCTAGGACCATACTATGTTAAGCGCTTTCCGGCGGAAAGGAGCGAAAAATTGTCCGAAAAGCGCAAGGATAATAAGGGACGCATCTTCCGTTCCGGAGAGGGGCAGCGTCCCAACAACACCTATTTTTACCGCTATCGCAGGGATGGCGATAAAAAGTGGTACTATGTGTACGCCCCGACACTGGAAGAACTTCGCCAGAAAGAGGAAACGATACAGCGTGACCTGTTGGATGGGATCGATTATGCAGGCGGTGAGATCACAGTCGCCGAGCTGGTTGACCGGTATATCAATTTGCGGCGTGGTTTGAAAGAAAACTCCATGCGGGCCTATGGGACAGCGATCAAACGCATTCACGCAGACCCGTTTGGGCAGCGCAAGATCAAGACTGTCAAACTCTCTGATGGGAAGGGCTGGTTCGTTGCCTTGCACGACGCGGGCTTGAAACAGAACACCATTGGGATCATCCAGAGCGTTGTCCGCCCGGCTTTTGAAATGGCTGTAGATGATGATATGATCCGCAAGAATCCGTTCAAGTTCAAGCTGTCTGATGTGATCCCCAATGACGCCTATGTGCGCAGCGCACTGACCAAAGCACAGCAGGAACGGTATTTGCAGTTCCTCCATGACTATGGCAAGGACAACTACTATGACGATATTGTGATCCTGCTTGGGACCGGAATGCGGGTCAGCGAATTATACGGACTGACGAAAGCGGATATCGACCTTGACCGGCGCTGCATCCATATTCGAAAGCAGCTCTGCCGCACCGCAGACAAGCCCTATTTCATCGCTCCGCCCAAAACGAGCAGTGGAATTCGAAGTATCCCTATGACCGATTCGGTGTATATGTCAATTCGGCGAGTGCTTTTGAACCGTGGAACGCCGAAGGTTGAGATGATGGTGGACGGATATAGTGGATTCCTCTTTCTGGACAAGGATGGTCGGCCCAAAGTAGCCATGCACCTGGAGAACTATATGCGGGGAATGCAGAAGAAGTATGTCAAGCTGTATGGAAAGACACTGCCCACTGTGACGCCTCATGTACTGCGGCACACCTTCTGCACCAACGCCCAGCAGGCAATGCTGGATGTCAAGAGCCTCCAGTATATCATGGGCCATTCCACAGCCAGCGTCACATTGGATGTTTACACACATAGCGACTTTGAATCTGCCGAACGGGCCTTCAGACAGATCGCACAGGCCTTGTAATCACAGGGTTTGGGCACGGCGACACCTTACACATGGCTTACACACAACTTACACACTTTGCCCGTGAATCTTAGGAGATTTGCGGAGATTTATAAACAGGGAGCAAATGCAGCGGGTAATTTATTCCTTTCAAATAGTGTCATTTTTCTTTGATTTTACGAGAAAATCATTACTATTCGCTGTATATCGTAGATATTTTGAAAACCAAGTCCGTAAGGGCGGCATGTACTAAGCGCCGAGTCCGCCTGAAGTGATAGAAAAGATGGCAGGTACTCTCGTACCTCAGATTGTCGAAAAACCCTGTCTGAAGGAAAAGAGTCCTTTTTTGCAGGGGGAGTACGAGGGGGCGAGAGCCCCCTCGTGTTGAATCAAATGCCTGCAAAAAGCCTGTGTCAGCAGGCGTTTGCGCCGCGCAGCGGCAGCTTTTCGGCCCGCTTCGCGGGCAGAAAAGCGAGGCATTGTGCAGGCTGTCGAAAAAGTCCATCGGACTTTTTCGACAGCCTGAGGTACTCTCGTACCTGTCATCTTTTTATGGTATGGCCGGTTCGTGCGCTGAAGAAAAAATAAAAATTTCCGAAAAAGCATTGACAAAACAGGAAAGTCCGTGTAAAATAACAAACTGTTCGGACGATTAGCTCAGCTGGCTAGAGCACCTGCTTGACGTGCAGGGGGTCACAGGTTCGAGTCCTGTATCGTCCACCAGAAAAAAATCCCGTAACCGCGAAGGTTACGGGATTTTTGTTTTGCATTTTCCAACGTTTTCCCTTTGGTTTTCCCTTACAGGTAAAACAGCCGGATGATCCGGCTGCATAGCTTTCCGACTTCGCCGTTCTATACAGTCAGTGCTCCGCCTCAGCATGCGGGTGCTGACGTACCCGCGGATGCGCATCATAAAAGAAACTGCGCGTCTGAGATTTTTCCGATCCATTTTGATCTCATCGTTTTTAAGATACATACCCTTTCGGGTATGTATCTTAAAAGTCTGTTCTCTTCGCAGCCGTTACAGCAGCTTCATAACAAGCAGAGCAGCCGGAATGGTCCGGGCCTTTCCGCAGGCACTTTGACACCTGAGACAAACTGTCCCTGTATTTCCATGAGTTTCTGTTTGATCGTACCTGTCAAAACGCTTGCGCCGAAGGATTCAGGCATTCCAAAGGCTGTCCATCACAGCGAGCTCTTCACCGCCTGTGCTTTGGCGGCATCCATGGCGGAGTTGGCCACGGAGCGCAGATGGGTCCTCAGCGCCGCCCTGCTCTTTTCCAGATCCCTCTCCCGGATGCACTGAATGATATGCAGATGCTCCCGGTAGGAGAGATCGTCGCGCCCCAGACTTCGGGCGCTCTGATAACGGATCCGCTCCGCCTGGGTGTTCAGGAGACTCAGCAGCATCAGCAGCCGCCTGCTCCAGGCCTTTTCCGTAATGAGGTCATGCAGGCCCCGGTCCGCATTGTGCAGCGTCTCCCACGCGCCGGTGCGGTATCCCTCCTCGAAGGCGGCCTGCAAGGCGTCCAGCTCCTCATCGGTGATGCGGGCAATGCTGCGCTCCAGGGCCCACAATTCCAGCGCCAGACGCAGCTCATAGATCTCCTGCACATCATCGGGCGTGAGAACGGTCACGAAGGAGCCACGGGCGGG
Source organism: Dysosmobacter sp. HCP28S3_G4 (assembly GCF_052065175.1). Classification (NCBI taxonomy): domain Bacteria; kingdom Bacillati; phylum Bacillota; class Clostridia; order Eubacteriales; family Oscillospiraceae; genus Dysosmobacter; species Dysosmobacter sp. HCP28S3_G4. The sequence goes on from NZ_JBQHUP010000035.1 coordinate 16,584, forward strand.
ATACGTGGTTACCAATCCCTCCGTCTCCAATTGCCGCATCGCCTCCCGGATGGGCGTCCGGCTCATTTGCAGAGATTCAGAGAGCTCCAGTTCCACCAGCGGGCTTCCAGGCGGGATCTCATCGACGATGATGGCGTGTTTCAGATATTCATACGCTTGTGATTTTTTGTCCATAATGATGCTCCTTGGGATAAGATCGGCGCCTGGATAAAATCTGGCGGTCGACAATATGTATTTTAACACTTTCAGTATATCGGAGGCGGCAAAATTGTCAAGGGCGGCAGATGCGGATTCAAAACCGAAATATTTCCGGGAAATACCGGCCCTCTATTGACAAAGCCTGTCATCTGCTGTATGTTTATATCGTCCTTATTGTCGACAATTAATATACAAATTGAGTGCAATCCAGTTTTGCAGATCCGCACGAGCCTGTGACCCCGCCCGAAGCTTTGAACTGCCGCCGCGGCCGGACCGGCTGACCGCGCGGACGAAAGGGGTATCAGCATGAACGAATTTGATCAGAAGTACAGGGCACGTTTTGAAAAGCTGTCCACCACCAATGTGGCGGACGCGGAAGACGCCCTTGGGATCAGGGGCGCCACATACGGGATCCGTCCGCTGCGGGAGAGCTGGGGCAAGGTGGTGGGCCGCGCCGTCACCATCAAGATGGCAGCCGCCGGCGAGACCAAGAACACCCATCATCTGGGCATGACCGCCATCTCCGTTGCGGAGCCCGGCGATATCATTATCATCGATAACGGCGGCCGGCTGGACACCTCCTGCTGGGGCGGCATCCTGGCCAACAGCGCCAAGGTCAGGGGCGTGGGCGCTGTCATCGTGGACGGCGCCGCCCGGGATCTGGACGACTGTATCGAGATCGATTTCCCGGTCTACGCCCGGGGCACCGTGGTCTGGACCGCCCGCGGCCGGATCATGGAGCAGAGCACCAACGAAATGATCTCCTTCGGCGGCGTACAGGTCCACCCCGGCGACGCGGTCATGGGCGACCGGAGCGGCGTGGTCATCGTGCCCTGGAGCCGCGTGGATGAGGTCCTGACGAAAGCCGAGGAGCTCTGCGAAAGAGAAGAGGCTATGGTGCGGGAGATCCTGTCCGGCGGCGACGTGCTGGCCGTTGACAGCAAATTCGGTTATGAAAAGATGCTGAAGTGAGCGTCTTCGGTGCGAAATACGGAGTGATGGATATGGAACCGATCATTGAGAGATTGCAGAAGCTGGATGTGGCCAGCGTTTCTGACGCCATGGATAAGCTGGGGGTCCCCTGCGGCCTGCGCGGGCTTCATGCGGTGGTGCCCGGGAAGCATATCTGCGGACGGGCATTCACCGTCCATTACGTTCCCAACGGCGTTGTCAAGGGGAATGTGGGGGACTTTCTGGACGATGTCAGGCCCGGCGAAGTGGTGGTGATCGACAACGGCGGCAGAGATTACTGCACGGTCTGGGTGACATCATGACGTTTGTGGCCGTGAAAAAGGGGATCGCCGGCACGGTCATCGACGGCGTCTGCCGGGATATCCCCGGCATCAAGGCCAACGACTACGCCATCTTTACCAAGAGCACCTACATGGTCACCGGCAAGGACCGCGTGACGGTGGACTATGTGAACCGGCCTGTGGCCGTCTCCGACGTGCAGGTCTGCCCCGGAGACATCATTCTGGCGGATGATACAGGCGTGGTCTGCATTCCCGATGCGCTGGCCGAGAAAGCGGCGAACATCGCCGAGGACATTGAGAAAACGGAGCAGGCCATCATCGCCGAGGTGAAGAACGGCATGTCCCTGAAGGATGCCCGGACAAAACTGGGATATCACCATCTGCAGACAAAAGCGTAACGTCTGTTCTCCCCCGGAGTTTCCCGCGGTGGCATTCCTTCTCCGGGGTTCTGATCCTCCAACTGAAAAACACACGCCGGGCGGCGCGCTCCCCAGCGCATCGCCCGGCGTATTTCGCGGTCCTTGTGTTTGACGTGGTTTTACTGGGCCAGTCTGGCGGCCACTTCCCGCATCAGCTTCTCGTCCGGATCCTTCCGGTTGAGGGCGGAGACCTCCACGATGAGCCGGTACAGGTCCACGCCCGTCTCCTTTGCCACGGCGGTGAAGGTCTTGACGAAGGAGGAGTGGCAGCCGCTGTAGCCCAGGATCAGGTCCTTGGGCTTCAGGGGGTGCTGTAGCCGTTCTTCTCCATGGCGGGAATCAGTTCCCGGTCCAGATAGTGCAGCAAGCCGTAGAAGTCCAGCTCCGCGCACTCATTTTCTTTCTTCATCAGGGCGGTGGCCAGCTCGGTGGGCATGTTGCCTGCGCTGCGGGCCATGCCCAGCAGGCCGCAGTCCAGGATGTCCGCGCCGCTGCGGTAGGCGGCCACGGCGTTGGCCGCGCACATACCCATGTTGGAGTGGCAGTGGAAGCCGATGGGCACCTTGACGGCCTTCTTCATGGCCTCCACGGCGGCGCTGACCTCATCGGGGAACATGCAGCCGGCGGAGTCCATGATGGTGATCTCATCGATGCCGTTGTCCTCCAGCAGGCGGGCCTCCTCGGCCATCTGCTCCGGGGTCAGGATGTACGCCTTCATCTGGGAGTAGAATGCCTTGATGCCGTGGTCCTTGATGTCCTTGATCTCGTGGAGATACATGTGGGCGTCACCGGCGTTGCTGCCGCAGCGCAGGAAGGACAGGTGATACCGGGCGGCCAGCTCGATGTTGGCGGGATCGTACCGCTTGGCGTTCAGGAACATGCCGATCTCGGCCTTGCCCAGGAAGGGCTGGGCAAGCTGGAGATACTCCTCGTCGGTCAGGGGGGCCTCAAAGCCCTTGTTTCCGGCGCCGATGCCCTTGGCATTGCCGAACTCGATGATGGGATAGTGGTTCTCCGTCAGGCCCCGGAGCATCATCTCCGTCAACTCCGCGGAAAAGCCGTTGCCCACGACATTGGCGCCGTCGCGCAGGGTGCAGTCCATAATTTTCATGGTTCTCTTCTCCTTATTCTATTTGATAATTCTTCTCTTTGCTCTGTCTCTCAGGCCAGATACTGCTGGTTCACCACGAAGGACAGGGGCTCGCCGGCCTCCAGAGCCTTCAGGTTTCTGACGATCATGGGGATCATGGCGCTGCCCAGATCGCTGGCCGTGCCGCCGATATGGGGCGTGACCACCACGTTCTCCCGGGAGCAGAGGGCCTTGGTGACTTCGCTCTGCTCGTCCTCCACACAGTCCAGTCCGGCGGCGCCCACCTGGCCGCTCTCCAGCGCCGCCAGCAGGGCCGCGTCGTCCACCAGACCGCCGCGGGCGGTGTTGATCAGCAGGGCGCCCTTCTTCATCATGGCCAGCTGATCCGCGCCGATAATGTGTCTCGTGGAATCCAGCAGGGGCACATGGACGCTGACCACGTCGCTGGTATTCAGCAGCGTCTCCAGATCCACGTAGGTCATGTGGAACTGCTCCTCCATCTCGGGCTTCAGGCGGAAGGTGTCATAGTACCGGACGGTGGCGCCGAAGGCCTGCACCCGCCGGGCCACCTGGCGGCCGATGTTGCCGCCGCCCAGCAGGCCCACGGTCTTGTGGTTCAGGGAGAGGTTCACCGGGAACGCGCTGCGGTCCCAGTCGCCCGCCTTCACGTGGTGGTAGTAGCCCATGATGTTGCGCCCCGCGTTGATCATCAGGCCCACCGCCAGCTCCGCTACGGCATAGGCGTTGGCACCGGGGGTGTTGCAGACGGAGACGCCCAGCCGGCCGGCCTCCTGAATGTCCACGTTATCATAGCCCACGCCCCAGCGCATGACCATTTTCAAATTGGTGAACCGGGCGAAGTCCGCCGGAGCGGGCATCTTCAGCACCCGCAGCACCACAGCGTCCGCGTCCGTCACTGCGGTGAACTCCTCCTGGGCCTCCGCCGTGATGATCTCGAACTTCTCCTCCGGCAGCGCAGCACGGAACGCCTCCACCGTACCTGCGGGATAATTACCAGCAATGCAAACCTTCAACATTTGAATAACTCCTTCCTTATTTCAAGGAATCCGCGATGACGCGGATCTTTTTGCCCTCTTCTTCCCAAAACTTCTCCAAAACCTTCATCTGGTCTCCCAGGGAGAAATGCTTCACGCCCAGGGAGATGTAGTACGCCGCATCCTCCGGCGCAGCGATTTCACAGCGGGGTTGGACGCCATGCTTCAGCGCTGCTTCGATCATCCGGCGCTCAGCGGCCCTGCACTCCTCTGCGTACTCCTTCCGGTTTTTTCCGGCGCTCATGGAGTAATCCGAGGGGCCGAACTGCACCATGTCACGCCGGGCACAGAGCAGATCTCCTCAATGTTCTCCATGGCCTCCGTCTTCTCGATCATGAAGCAGAGCACAATGCCATCCAGCCGTCTGGCGTGGTTTATCTGGCTCAACCGGTGCTGCGTCCCGATGTAGCGGCGGCCGGGGTAGCCAAAGCGGCCGCTGCCCAGGCTGTCCGGCTTCATCATGGCGACGCTCTCCCGCACCTCGTCAGCCGTGTGGTGATCCGCAAAGTTGATGGCCTGGAAACCTGCCGCCACCGCCTTCTGGGCAACATATCCCCGATTCTGGAAATCCACCTTGATCATGGAGCCCATATTCTTCAGCTCCGCCGCCCGGGCCAGATTCTCCAGATCCACCAAAGTGAAGGGGGCGCATTCCGCCAGGAACTCTACATAATCAAAGTTACCTGTTTCACCGGCGACCTCTGTATAAAACGGCCAGGTGCTCCAGATGCGAGTAGACGTAGTAGGCTGCTGTGTGCTCAGAAGCTGTCTGATCTTGTTCTCCTTCATAGTTACATCTCAAATAAGCGCTTAATATAAACCGCTTTAGTTAACCGGTTTATATCAAATTATCAAATCGTGAAAGAGATGTCAACTTGCATTTTTCATAAATTTGGCAAACATTTTCTTTGCATTTGCCGATTTTTGATTGAGAAGTGCCTGTCTGTCCATTTTCCATCATACTTTGCAGGTTCCTCTCCATCTCCCCATATTACAGAACTGCACAAATTATCTGCCTCTGATTCGTGAAATTAACTGAAGCCCCTATGCATTTCATAGAGTTGCAGTTGGCTCTTCATACACAAAAGTCTATTGACAACTCCCACTAATTTTGTTAGCTTAATGTTAATAAACCGGTTTGCAAAACCGGTAAGTGAGGGATATGCATGGAAAAGAAAGTGACTATCTCCGACATTGCAAGAGAGGTAGGTGTCTCCAAAACCACCATCTCCCGTTATCTGAACGGTAACTACGGTTATATGTCCGCCGAGACCCGTCAGCGAATCGAGAACGTCATTGAGGAAAAGGGATATGTACCCAACAGCATCGCCCGCACCCTGAAGACCAAGAAGAGCCGTCTCATCGGCATCATCGCCAACACCCTCCGCTACCAGGTGGCAGCCCAGACCATCACCGCTATTCAGGACGTCTGCATCCAGCACGGCTACGGCACCATCGTCTACCGCAGCAACGGCGACTCCAGAGAGGAGAGCAACGTCATTCAGCTGTGCCTGAACCAGCAGGTGGAAGGATTCATCATCATCCCCTGTGAGAATTCCACGGAGCGATATGTGGAGCTGTGCGAGCGCGGGATCCCCGTGGTGCTGTGTTCCCGGTATCTGATGGACTGGCCCTATGGCTGTGTCTATGTGAAGCACCGGGAGCTGATCTGGGCCATGATGGATCATCTGCGGGAGCAGGGCTTTGAAAAGGTCCGCTTCCTGGTGGACACCATGGACTTCCACAAACAGATGATGTCCAACATCTTTTCTGAGTACACCGGACGCTATCTGGGGATGTCTTTCCAGGAGTCCGTGGTCAATGTAGGCAACAACAGCAGCCTCGTCCGGTCCGCGCTGTTCCAGATGAAGGCCGACTATCCCGGCCGACGCACAGCCATCATGGCGGTGAACACCCACACCCTGTTCCTGGCACTTCAGGAAATTGAGCGCAGCGGTCTCCGGATCCCGGAGGACCTGGGCATCTGCGGCTACGACGCCGTGGGTTGGTCGGAACTGGTGTACCCCGGTATTTCCTCCATCCGTCAGCCCATGGACAAGGTGGGCACGGTTGCCGGTGAAAAAATGATGGAATGTCTCCGTAACGGAGAGATGAGCAGCGGTCAGACCGCTCTGGACGGACAGGTATTCTTCCGCAAGTCCACGCAGATCATCTGATATGGAATACGACATGTACCCCATCGTCATCGTCCTGGCCCTGCTGATCATCGTCTCCCTGTTCTCCCCCCGTGATGATGAACTGGGTCAACAAGAAGTCCAGAGCCATTGAAAAGCAGCAGTAAGTCTCCTCACGGGAGCGGCATGGCTGCGCCTGCGGAGAAGATTTCCGCTTTCCCCGGTGGACAGATTTTGTTTCCGGGTGATATACTAATAAAAAATCAGAATGTCCCCGCCGTCATCCGGCGGCAGGACGCGGAGGGCACAGCCCTCCAGCCGCAAGAGTTCCCCATATGATCCGTGCGCAAACCGCGGGCACTGTTGGCATGACGGTGCCCGCATTCTGCGCTTTGACCGCCGCGGAGACGGCGGACATCCACAAAGATAGGAGGCATGCTTCATGGCCGGCCTGAGCAAGAGCACCGACATGACCCACGGAAGCATCTGGAAGCACCTGGCGCTTTTCGCGGTGCCGCTTCTGCTGGGGAATCTGTTCCAGCAGCTCTACAACACGGTGGACAGTATCGTCCTTGGCAACTTCGTGGGAAAATCCGCACTGGCCGCCATCGGCTGCACCACCTTCATCTGCAATACGCTGGTCAATTTCTTCAACGGCATCTCCATCGGTGCGGGCATCATCATCAGTACCCATTTCGGCCGCCGCGACTGGGACAAGCTCCACGAGACCGTGGAGACGGCGGTGCTGACCGCCATCGTGGTAGGCGCTCTCGTCAGTCTCCTGTCCGTTCCCTTCGTTCCCTTCATGCTGCGGGCCATCAGCACGCCGGAGGAAACCATGGGTCCGGCAAGCGCCTATCTCCGCATCTACTTTCTGGGCACCATCTTCCTGTTCTGCTACAACATCGGCAGCGCCATCCTTCGGGCCGTCGGGGATACCAGGACGCCTCTGAAGATCCTGATCCTCACCAGCATATTGAATATCCTGATGGATCTGTTGTTTGTGGTGGCGTTCCAATGGGGCATCGCCGGCGCCGCCGCGGCTACGGTGGTCTCCGAGGCCATCTCTGCCTTTCTGTCCCTGGCCGTGCTCCATCTCTCCAGCGAGTCCTTCCGGCTGACCTGGCAGGACCTGCGCTTTAAGCCGGACATTCTGAAGTCCATTCTGCTGCTGGGCATGCCGGTTGGCATCCAGCAGGCGCTGACCTCCTTTTCCAACGCCTTTGTCCAATCCTACATCAACAGCTTCAACTCCACCTCCATCATGGCCGGATGGAGCGTCTATCTGAAGCTGGACCAGTTCTCCCTCCTCCCCGTCATGAGCATCGGACAGGCCACTACTACGTTTGTCAGCCAGAATCTGGGGGGCGGCGATCCGGGCCGGGCCAGGAAGGGCACCCGCACCTCCATCGTTCTGGGCAGCTGCGTGGTCATCGGCATCGCCCTGGTGCTGGGCACTTTCGCCAAGAGCCTGGTGTCCCTGTTCAACCAGGACCCGGAGGTCATCTACTACGGCACCCAGTTCGTCTGGATGACGCTGCCCTTCCGGTTCTTCGGCGTCTGGAACCAGACCTTTGCCGGTGCGCTGCGGGGCGCCGGAGATACCCGGGGACCCATGCTCATCATGCTGTTCAGCTTCGTATTCTGCCGCCAGGCGTATCTGTTCATCGTCACCCGCTTCGTGAAGAACATCTACACCGTGGGACTGGGTTATCCCTTCGGATGGGTCATGTGCACCTTCCTCTCCCTGTTCTATTACTGCTGGAAGCAGCGCCGGTTCGACGCCCAAAGCCGCCCGTGAGTGTGCGGGCCATGTCCGGTGAAACGGACAGCGATACAAAAAGACCTCCTGCTGTGGGTTTTCCCTGCAGCAGGAGGTCTTTTATACATCTTTGCACATCAGAGGATCAGCATCAGCACCGGCGTCACGATAAAGCAGGCCAGCGTTGAGATGGCGGCTCCCTGGGCGGCGAATTGCTCGTCCGCGCCGTATTCCGCGGAGGCCACCACCGTCTGTGTGACCACCGGCATGGCGGCCTCCACGATGAAGACGCTGCGGGCCAGACCGGTAATGCCGAACAGTGCGCAGAGCAGGAAGCAGAGGGCAGGCGCAAAGAGGAAGCGGAACAGCAGCACGACTGCCATGGGGACATCGATCCTCAGGCTTTTAAGCCCGATCTCGTGAATGATATAGCCTGTCAGCAGCAGAGCCAGGGGCGTCACCAGGTTATTCATGTACCGGGCAAAGGTCAGGACAAGGGACGGCAGCTGCACGTCGGCCAGCATCAACAGAAAACCGATGACGACGGCCCAGATGGTGGGCATTTTCAGGAGCCGCACAAAGGAGCTCCAGGAGAGGCCGCTTTCATTGGTTCCCGACCAGCGGATCAATGCCATGCCCACCACCTGCGTGAAGGACGTGCTGACACAGTAATAGATCATCACATAGGGCCGGGCAACTTCGCCGAACAGCTCGGTGCACATGGCGAGGCCGATGAACACACAGTTGGAGAGGGCGCACATCACCATAAAAACGCCAAGACTGCGGTGCGGGATCTTCAGCAGCCGTCCGATCAGAAAAGCCAGCACAAAATTCAGAACACAGCAGAGAAACGTATTCAGGAGCATGCCGCCGGACTGGGCCAGGAGATCCTGCGACAGGTTGACCTGCAGGCTGTAGATACACATGAACGGAACGGCGATGGTCAGCAGGAATTTGCTGATAAACGCCTTCGTCTCAGCGCCCATCCAGTGTCTGGCGCCGCAGATATAGCCCACCATCGTCAGCAGCAGAATGAGCGTGACGGAGGAGACGGCATGTAAAAAGGTTTCCATAGGATTTCCTCCTGGTAAGTTTCGTTTGGATCAGAAGAATAGATCAAAGAGACGGGCCGGTCTCTCCGCCGTGTCAGACCGGCGCGGGGACAGATCCCTCCGCGCCGCAGGCGTTTTGCAGGGCCTCCCGGGCCATGACGATGAACCGCTCTCCGAAGTGGGAGAGATACCGGTCCGCCCGGTATCCCGCCACCAGCTGGCTGAAGGTGGAGGGATCGGTGAGGGGAAACAGGTCCACGCCCTTGGTGGCCGCCGAGGCCGTGGGAATGGCCCGGAGGAACAGCTCCGGGCAGATGGTGATCCCCACACCCGCTGAGGCCATGGCCAGGGTGGTAACGGTGTTTTCCGTCTCCAGGATCAGCTTGGGCTTGAAGTAGTAGCGGCTGAAATACTGGTCCACGATGCTGCGGGTGCGGTTGCCCCGCTTGATGAGCACAAAGGGCATCTGCTGGAACTCGTCGATGTCGGCTCCCTGGGCGAACTGGGCGCGGACGGCCTCCGCCCGCTCCCCGAAGTGCTGGTCGGTGAAGTTCCGGGGGACCACCATCATCAGCCGCTGCTCCGTCAGGGGAACAGTCCGGACGTCCTCCAGCATGATGGGCTGAAAGCAGATGATCAGGTCCAGTCGTCCATGGGACAGCTCATCCTCCAGCTGAGCGGAATTGCCCTCGAACAGGGAGAATTCCACCATGGGGAACTCCTCCTGGAACCTGGGCAGGATCTCAGGCAGCAGGGCCAGTCCGCAGGTGTGGGAGATCCCCACCCGCAGCACGCCGAGATAGTGGCGGTTGATGTCGCCCACTTTGTTGAGAAACTGGCTGTGGAGATCCAGGATCTGTGTGGCGGTCTGGACCAGCTGGTCCCCCGCGTAGGTCAGCGACAGCTTGGGCGACCGGGTGAACAGCTTCACATTCAGCTCCCGCTCCAGATTGCTGATGTGGTTGGACAGGGATTGCTGGGAGATGTACAGCCGCTCCGCCGCACGGGTGATGTTCAGTTCCTCCGCCACCATCAGGAAATACTTCAAGTGCAAAAAATTCAAAGTGCTCCCCCCAGTGTGTCATACATTGCCTGACATCCGTGTATTTTAATTGTACCACAGTCAAATGATTGTGGCAACCCTCACAAAAAATGTGTTATCCGGCAGGAAAAATTTGTGTCATAATAGGAGCATAAAAGGTGTGTCAGAGGAGGCCGACCTCGGCGCGCCGCAGTAGAACTTATATTTTGATAAGGAAGGATGTTTGTCCCATGAAATGTCTGATCATTGATGCCGTCCACAGCGCCATTGCTGAGGAACTGGGCAAGTACATGGAAGTCACTGTCAGCGAGAAGCTGCCCCCCGCCAAGGATGAACTGAAAGCCATGATCCCCGACGTGGACGTGCTGATCATGCGCGTCGATCCCATGATCGACAAGGAGGTCCTGGACGCCGCCGCGAATCTGAAGGTCATCGGCGTCTGCTCCGTTGGTCTGAACCACATCGACACCAAGTACGCCGAGGAGAAGGGCGTCAAGGTGTTCAACGCCCCCGGCCTGAACGGCAACGCTGTGGCCGAGCTGACCATCTGCAAGATGCTGGAACTGTCCCGCCACACCATCCCCGCTCACCGCGACGTCACCGTGAACCAGAAGTGGGATAAGTACGCCTTCGTGGGCCGCGAGCTGCGCGGCAAGACCCTGGGCGTCCTGGGCTTCGGCCGCATCGGCCAGCGCGTGGGCGAGATTGCCCGCGTCTTCGGCATGAAGGTCGTGGCATACGATCCCTATCTGCCCGCCGAGATCTTCACCAAGAACGAGGCCACTTCCATGAGCATCGCCGAGGTGTGCGAGGTCTCCGACTTTGTCACCATCCACATGCCCCTGAACGACGAGACCCGCAACCTGTTCAACGCCGAGTCCATCTCCAAGATGAAGAGCGACGCGGTGGTCCTGAACATGGCCCGCGGCGGCATCGTCAACGAGAAAGACATGTACGAGGCCCTGAAGGCCGGCAAGCTGGGCGGCTACGCCACCGACGTTCTGGAGAACGAGGTGGCCGGCGACGGTCTGACTGAGGACTCCCGGTTCTACTCTCCCCTGTTCGACTGCGACAACTTCATCGTCTCTCCCCACATCGGCGCCCAGACCGTGGACGCTTCCCGTGACATCGGCCAGCACATCATCGGCAAGGTCAAGGAAGCTCTGAACCTGGGCTGATCCGACTCCCCTCTCTTTGACTGCAGGCGGCCCCCGGCATGAGCCGGGGGCCGCCGTCTTTCCGGAAATCGGAGGCTGATTTTTCCGGCAGGATCTGTCAAAAAAGAGGTTTTCACCGGAAACGTTATCATATATAATAGCATTATGGCGCTTCCCCGCCGGGCGGGGAGGCGAAACGGGCGGTGAAAGGAGTGGCCGGCTCCCGAACCCGGAAATACGAAAGATTAACTATTAAAAGTCAACCCTCAAAATGAGTGGAAGTGCTCACAGACAGATGGTTCAAAAAGGGTATGGAAAAGCTGAGGTCTTATCAGACCCCTGCTGTCTAT